>JBBSLV010000006.1:0-24992 GCA_038233535.1 Tepidisphaerales bacterium
CGAATGAGAACCGATGCCAATCTCTCTGTCTTTTTCCCATTCGTGCCCATTCGTGAGATCGTGGGCAGGTCTGATTTTCGACCGGCACCCGCCGAAACAGTCACGCACCCACGATCCTCCGACCCACTACCCACTACCCACTTGATTCACCGCAGAGGCTCTGCGGTGAATAAGTATTATGGAAGCTCAAAATGGCGATGCGCCGTGGCGGATGAGCAGTTCCGCCAGCTTCAGGTCCAGCGGCGTTGTGATCTTCAGGTTTCGCTCGTCGCCGGGGACGAGCCAGACGTCCTGGCCGGCGAGCTCGAGGAGTTGCACGTCGTCCGTCACCTCTTCGAGCGGGATCGGGCAGCGGTTGAACGCATCGAGCAGCGCCAGGCGTCGCATGACCTGCGGCGTCTGCATGGCCCACAACTGATCGCGCCGGACCGTTCGCTCAACCTTGGCCGGGAGCGGGCCGACCGCCCGCTTGATGGTCGACGCGACCGGCATGGCGGGGGCGGCGGCGCCGTGCTTCATGGCGGCGGCGACGGTGCGGTCGATCAGCTCCTGCGACACGAGCGGTCGCGCGGCGTCGTGCACGGCGATCCACGTGTAGCGGTCGGGAACGTGCCGCAGGGCCGACTGCACGCTGTGGGCGCGCGTTGTTCCTCCCGGGCAGATGTGCACGTCCCTTGCCGCGTCAGGCGGAAGATCGCGCGCGACGGCCATCACGTCGGGATCGTCCGACGCGAGGTAGATCGCGTCGACAAATTCGTGATTCCATAGGCACATCAGGGTGCGCGCGAGCACGCTGCCGTCGAAGCCCAACGGTTCGAGCAGCTTGTTCCGTCCGTAGCGGACCGAGCGTCCGGCGGCGGGCAGGATGACGGCGAAGGGGGGCATCACGCGGGCGATTGCTGCGACTCGTTCCGCGGGCGCTGCGGCGGGGGGGTGCGACGCGGCGGGTTGCCACCGACGTGCCCGTCGCCCATCCGGCCGAAGATCATCCGGCCCGCGCTCGTCTGCCGCGTGTTGGTCACCGTGAACTCGACCTCTTCATTCAAATGCTGCCGGCCCGCTTCGACGACGACCATCGTGCCGTCATCGAGGTAGCCGACGCCCTGCCCGGGCTCTTCGCCCGGCTTGAGCAGCCGAACGATCATCGTCTCACCCGGCAGCGCATCGGGCTTCAGCGCGTTGGCCAGCTCGTTGATGTTGATCACGTCGACGCCGCGCAGCTGTGCGACCTTGTTCAGGTTGAAGTCGTTGGTGAGCACGCGCGCCCCCAGCTCCGTCGCGAGCGTCATCAGCCGCTCGTCGACGTCGCGAATGCCTTCCTCGTGCGTGTCGTAGTGGCGAACCTCGATCTTCTCATTTGCCTGGAGCTTGGCCAGCACGTCCAGCCCGCGCCGGCCGCGATTGCGCTTGAGCTTATCCCCGCTGTCGGCGATCGCCTGAAGCTCGGCGAGCACGAAGCGGGGGACGACGAGCTGGCTTTCGAGGATGCCGGTGACGGCGATCTCCGTGATGCGGCCATCGATCAGCACGCTCGTGTCGAGCAGGATCGGGCGGGCGCCCTTCGTCTGCTTGTTGAATTCGACGTAGGGGATGACGAAGCGGAAGTCGTCCTTCGTCTGCATGATGAAGCTGATTGAGAGGTAGCAGGCGACGACGCCGACGAGCAGGTTAATGTACTGCACGATCGCGTCGCGCATGAGCGGCCGCATGTCGGCGCCGGCGGCGGCGACGTACTGATCGACGAGCAGTGCGGTGACGAAGCTCAGCGCGTAGGCGATCGAGATGCCCACGATCAGCCCGAGAAACGCCCCGCTGAACACCGCCAGCTTCTTGCGCGGCGCAAGGATGTCGAGGCAGACGATCAGCACGCCCACGACCAGCGCGATGGCCAGCGACAGCCAGTTGTTGGGGCCCAGCGACTGGTCGGGATCCTTGATGAACGCCCACCCCACGGCGGCCATCAGCAGGACGAACAGTGCGCGTAGGACGTGTAGGATCATGAGCACACCAGCCCCTCTGTTGGACCCGAGTTACTATAGGGAGTGAGCACGGGGCGTCCAACGGGGGAAAAGCTCCAAGAACCAAGAGCCAAGAACCAAACAAGCTCCAAGAGCCAAAGGAAGAAAACGAATGTCGAAGCCGATCCCGCGTTTGGAGCTTTCCGCTTTGGTTCTTGGGATTTGTTTGGAACTTGGAACTTGGAACTTGGAACTTGGAACTTGAAACTTGAAACTTGAAACTTCCCCGCGAAGCGGGCGCTATTGAAGGTACAGCCCCCCCAGGATCCCCAACCCCAGCAGAATACGGTAGATCGCGAACGGGATGAACCCGTGGCGGCGCACCCAGGCCATGAACCACGCGACGACAGCCCAGGCGACGAAGAACGAGACGACGAACCCGATGGCAAGCGTGAGCCACTGGTGCCCGTTCATCGCCGCCGGCACAAGACCGGTCTCGCCGTGAACGCCCCCCCCGTCGCCGAGGAGGGTTTTCAGCAGGTCGTAGCTGGTGGCGGCGAACATCGTCGGGATCGAGACGAAGAAGGAGAACTCCAGCGCCGCCGCGCGCGACAGGCCGGCGGTCTGCCCGGCGGCGATCGTGGTCATCGAGCGGCTCGCGCCCGGAAACACCGCCGCCAGCACCTGCACCGCGCCCACCCACGCCGCCTGGCGCCAGTTCATCTGCGCAACGTCCATCGTCCGCGGCGCATCCCACAGCACGTCGACGGCCCACATCACCGCGCCGCCGATAAGCAGCGCGCTGCCGATGACGGAGAGGCTTTCCAGGTTCTCGCTGATCACCTTGCTCAGCAGGAACGCGGGGATGGCCGTGATGACGAATGCGAGCAGCACGAGCGTGACGGGGTGGCTCCACGCCGTGCGCGTGCCGTCAGCGCCGCGCGGGAACGTGCGGAGGAACTCGTGGATGCGCGTGCGGAAGTACACGGGCAGACACAACACCGCGCCAAGCTGGATGACGACATCGAACATCTTCCAGTACGGGTCTTCCAGTGAAATCCCGCACAAGGGCTTGACGAGGCGCAGGTGCGCGGTGGAGCTGACGGGGAGAAATTCCGTGATCCCCTCGATGATCCCGAACAGCACGGCCAGCAGGTAATCGCTCACGCCGGCCTCTCGCTGCCGGACTGGCGGAAGAGGCTCATGGCGCGTGTGACGTAGGTGAGGCCGCTGTAGACGGTGATGAGCATGGTGCCCCAGATGCCGATGTCGCGCAGGACGCGCGCGATCGTCTCGTACCGGTGGTCGATCAGCCACGGCCGGAACGTGACGTACACGAGGATGGCCAGGATCGTGCCGGACTGAAACGCCATCTTGAACTTGCCCGCCCACACCGCGCCGAAGTTCTGCCCCGCGTCTTCGCTCAGGCCGCGGAGGCTGGTGACGAGCAGCTCGCGCGCCAGCAGGACGATGACCATCCCCGGCGCCACGCCGGTGATGGTCTTGACGAAGTTGTGCGAGCCGGGAAAGGCCGCGTCGGGGATGATGAAGTTTTTGCCGGCGAAAAAAATGATCGACCCCAGGACGAGGATCTTGTCGGCGAACGGATCGACGACGCGCCCGAACGCGCCTTCGACCTTCCACTTGCGCGCCAGGTATCCGTCGAGGTAATCCGACACCAGCGCCAGCACGAAGATGACCCCCGCCGCGATCAGCAGCGCGGGGTGGCCCTGGCCTCGGTACTGGTACAGCGACAGCAGCACGAAGAACGCCGCCGCCAGCACAAGGCGCGACCCGGTGATGAGATTGGGCACGTGCCGGAACATAAGGCGGCGGATTGTACGGGCGGGGGCAGAGAGGTCCAATCAATTGTGCAGGCGAGGGCGCTTCGTCCGCGCCGCTATTGGTATAATCGTCAATGGAGGCGCCGGTATGACTTTGTTGACGTCCGTCCCTGCTCCACGCGCGACCGAAGTGCTTCCGCCGCTAAACGATCAGCAGCACATGGTGCTCGGCGACGTCAGCTGGGGGCTATACGAAAAATTGTTGCGCGAGCAGCAGGAACGCAACGTCCGCATCACGTTCGACCAGGGGAGGATGGAAATCATGTCACCGCTGCCCGAGCACGAGCGCCCGGCACACGCGATCGCGATGTTCGTCGTGCTGCTCGCCATGGAGCTGAACATCCCCATCGGCGGTCTCAAGTCGACTACCTTTCGACGCAAGGACGAAGCAAAGGGCTTGGAACCCGACGAGTGCTTTTATGTTCAAAATGAAGCCCGCACGCGCGGGAAGAAGCGGCTCGACCTTCGTCGAGATCCGCCCCCCGATCTGGCAATTGAGATCGACATCACCCACCGCACGATCCCCAAGATGCCCATCTACCTGAAGCTGGGCGTTCCCGAGGTGTGGCTCCTCGATGATGCGGGCTTGCGCTGTCACGTCCTGGGCGGCGGAAAGTATCGCGTCGTGGAGAAGGGACGCGCGTTTCCCATGCTTCGCGTGAAAGACCTGGAGCCCTTCCTTCAGCGACTGGAACGCGAGGACCAGACCACGGTCATGCGCGCTTTTCGCGATTGGGTTCGCCGGTCGTTCGGAGTGTCGTCGTGATCGGATCGGCGTCTGAACCGTGCCGACGCCGCTCGAAGCAATCGCTCACCTGGACACAACCGTCAGGCTGCGCGATCGCTTCCGCGGCGCCTCGGCGACGAGGTCGTAGTTCTGGTAATCCGTCACGCGCACATTCACGAGCTGGCCTGGATGCAGCGGCGTGCCGTTGCCGTTCACGAAGACGCACGAGTCGATATCGGGGGCCTGCGACTGGCTTCGGGCGGCGAACGTGCCAGTAGAACCGGGCACGCCGGCATCGATGAGAACCTCGATCGTGCTCCCAATCTGGGATCGGGCGCGGGCGAACGCGACGTCCTGCTGCGCGAGCATCAGCTCCTCGACGCGGGCCTGCTTCACCTTGTCGTCGATTTGATTGTCCATCCGCGCCATCGGCGTGCCCGGCTCGCGGCTGTACGGGAAAACGCCCATCATCTCGAACCCCGCGTCGCGAACGAACCGCACGAGTTCATCGTGCTGCGCGTCGGTCTCGCCCGGCGTGCCGGCGATGAACGTCGTGCGGATCGCGATGCCCGGCACCCACTTGCGCAGCTTGTTCAGCAGCGTCTCGATCTCGCCGCGCGTCACGCGCCGACGCATTTTCGTGAGGATTTCGTCGCTGATGTGCTGGAGCGGCATGTCGATGTACTTCACGACGCGGGCGCTGTCGGCGATCGTCTTGATCATCTCGTCGGTGAAGCACGATGGGTAGGCGTACATCAGCCGAAGCCAGTGGACATCCTTCAACCGCTTGTCCAGCGTGCCGAGCAGACCTGACAGGCCCGGCGCGTAGCCGATGCCAGCTTGAGTCAAGTCCGTGCCGTAGCTGGTCGTGTCCTGCCCGATCAGGTTCAGCTCGACCGCGCCGTCGGCGGCCAGTTCCTCGGCTTCGAGCAGGATCTGCTCGATGGGCTTGGAGCGCATCAGCCCGCGGATCGACGGGATCGTGCAGAACGTGCACCCCTGGTTGCACCCCTCGCTCATGCGGAGGAAGGCATAATGGCGCGGCGTCAAACGAAGACGCGCCCGATCGTCCTCGAAGACCGGGAGACGATTGGTCTTCGTTTCCTTGAAATTACTGGCAACTGACAACTGACCACTGGCAACTAACTCTTTCGAAAGATCGTGGTACTTCCCGAGGAAATGCCCATGCGCCTGGCGCGGGTTTTCCTTCCCCCGGACCGCTTCAACGATGTGCTCGCGGTCGAACACCCCGACGAGCCGATCGATCCCCGGCGCATCGTTCAGCAGCTTTGTCTTATGGCGCTGCACGAGGCAGCCGGCGACGACGACGCGCTTGCATCTGCCCGCGGTCTTCAGCGCGATCGCATCATTGATTTCCTTAAGCGACTCGTCCTTCGATGCTTCGAGGAACCCGCAGGTGTTGATGACGATCGCGTCGGCCTCTTCCGCATAGGGCGTGATCGCCAACCCGTCCTCGGCCAACAAACCGAGCATGCGCTCGCTGTCGACAAGGTTCTTCGGACAGCCGAGGCTGACGAACGCGACCGACTGGATGGGTTTGGCCGATTGGGCCATGGACGCTCTTCTTTCGCAAAACGCCGTGGAAAATTCGCTATCGCGGGGGCGGAACTGTAGCCGAATCCGACGCCCGGGTCGAATCCTCTCGTACGCTGCGGATCGTCGTGGGTTCAGGACGGACTGCAAGCTCGTACAGGATGATCCCGTCGAACGCTTTCATTCTGAAGTTGGAGTAACCCGCGGGAAAGGGATCCCCCTCATGGGGCAGATGGTCGTAAAACACCCAAAGTCGCGGGAACCGCTGCGGGTCGGGGCTCTCACCGTCCCCGAAGAGCGTCAGACCCGTTGATCCGAGATAGTGGTTGATCGGGCGGTCGAACAGCACCTCGGACGGGTTCCAGACGGCATCGTTCGCCCCGGCGTGGGCGAGGATGTGCCTGGCGGCCCCGCGCATGTCCGCCTTCTGTTCCGCGCCGGGATAGTTGCCGTGACCGGGCCTGAAATGCGCCAGCGAGATGACAGCGTACGCCACGCAGAGGAGCACCGTCACCCACGGCCGCAGCCGTCCGATCCCGTACGCCGCCAGCAGCAGCAGCGCACCGACCACGACGATGCCGTAGCGCGGGATGAACGTCTGATACAGCCGCGACGAAAAAGCGAGCGGGCCGAGGATCGGCAGGACGATCAGCAGGACCAGAAGCAGGATTCCCCGTTCCCGCTTCACCAGGGCGTATCCCAGCGCCACGCCGATGAGCACGACCAGCAACCCCGCTAGCGCCATCGACCCGGCGTAGCTCAGCATCGCCTGCGGGAACGACGTTGACTGCATGATCCACGGCAGCCCCGTCTTCACGACCAGCCACGTCCTGGCCATCCACGGCCAGAAGAGGAGCGAGAACGCGAACTGAAGGACCACCCACCGCCGCAGGTCCGTCGCGGGTTTTGGTTGAAACAGATAGCATGCGACGTAGAACAGGTTCAGCGCCAGCAGTGCGAAGGCCGCGAACGGGTGCGCATACATCGCCAGCGCCGCAGATATGACGTATGCAATCTGATCACCGACGGCATCCCGCTTGATCATCCGCACGGCGAACCACGTCGACAGCAACATCAGCAGGAACATCAGGCTGTACGTCCGCGCCTCCTGGCTGTACGCGATGTGATACCGCGAAAACGCCAGCAGCAGACCACCAATCAGCCCCACGCGCCGATCGTCGAACATGTCCCGCCCGATCAGGAACATCACCCCGACGGCCGCGACCCCCAACCGCGCTGACGGCAGCCGCAACGCCGTCTCCGACAGCCCCGCCCCGCGCACCCACAGGTTCATGACGATGAAGTAGAGCGGGGGCTTGTTCTCGTTGCGCTCGACCGAGTCAAGGACATGCGGAAACGGCGCCGTGGCCGACAGGGTCGTCAAGACTTCATCGTGCCAAAGGCTTTGCGCACCGATCCCCCACAACCGCATCCCCAGCGCAGCGGCCAGGATCACCGCCAGCGCGACGGGCGTGCCGCCCCGGACGGATCGGCCGGGCATGTCGTTTTCCGTGTCGGTCACCATGCGTCAAGCGGAAAGGTCAGCTTAGGCCGCCTGACTCGTTATGGGTTCGATCGACGCGACCTGTAGGAGCGAAACGATCTTGACTCCCCGGGCACGCCGTCCTCGGCGAGATCTCGAAGGACTGCCCGCTCGAAACAGTCAGCTTCACGGGCTGACACGGCCGGCGCGAGAGCATCTCCCGAAACGTTTGCACGGTCATGCGAATCATTGTATCAGCCAGTAACTGAAGGGTCCTGCAGTAACTGAAGGGTCCTGGACCCTTTATTTTGGGGAAAAAATAAAGGGGACACGACCCTTTATTTTCCACCCCATCTGGCTAAATCCGGTTCATGCCCAGAATCGCTCGCGTCGCTCTTGCCGAGAGAACTAAAGGGTCGTGTCCCCTTTATTCCCCTCGGACCTGATGGAGACCGCGGTCTTGCCCGCGAGGCGACACCAGGCGGCGTCTTGCCGTCCTCGGTCTTCTCGAAGTCGATGTCGATGGTGACTTCTTACTTCGGCGACTTGCCTTGTTGCGTGTCCAGCGCGGCCTTCACGCCTTTGGCCAGGTCGGAGGCCGGACCGATCCCCCAGTAGT
Source organism: Tepidisphaerales bacterium (assembly GCA_038233535.1). Classification (GTDB taxonomy): domain Bacteria; phylum Planctomycetota; class Phycisphaerae; order Tepidisphaerales; family Tepidisphaeraceae; genus DASYWJ01. Next base: position 8,186 of record JBBSLV010000006.1, read on the forward strand.
GAAGGAAGATGACCCGGGGCGTCTCGGCTTCCATGTGGTTGTGAATCGCCACCACGTTGATGCCGTTAGCTCGCAGCGCCTTGAGCACCGGCTGTAGCTCGCCGTCCAACGTGGCGAAGTCGCCGTCAACGATGGCGTGGTCGTCGCTGCCCATGAACGCCGCCCACGTGTTCACGCCCATTTCCTTGCCGACCTCGCACCCGCAGGGCATCTTCGTCGTGCGCCCGATGGTGAACTTGACCATGCCGTCCTTCTCGGCGGGCTTGCCGCCGAGGATCGCGGTGAGCGGCGCGGCAGTCACCGAGCTTTTTGCGGGCAGCGCTTCCTTGCCGAAGGTCTTGCCCGGCTGTGGCGTGGCCGAGCGAATCTCCTTCACGGTGTCCATCACCTTCCGCACACCGGTGGCAAGCTGCTCGGCTGACCCTTCGCCGCCGATGTGCATGAAATAGACCTTCGGCTCGTCGTAGAAGAAGTGATTGTGCAGGCCGGTGACCGACAGGCCGCTCGCGAACGCGGCGTCCATCGCGGGGTTCACCTCGTCCTGAAACAGCACGATGTCGCCCATGACCATCGCCTCGGCTCCCATGCCCGGCTTGAACGCGGCCCACGACGTGAGTCCCATGAACGGCGGCATCGCCGCCCCGTCCACCGTCACCTTCACGTCATCGCGGGGAAAGCTGACCTTGAAGACACCCTCGGCGTCGTTCATGGCCCCTTTGCCGCCGGTGATCTCGTCGATGCGGGCGGTGTCCAGTTTCTTCGATTGAGCGGCAACGGGAAGGCTGGCCCAGCCGAACAGGCAAACCGCGATCATAACAGATTTCCATGCCGTATTCATATTTGAACTCCTTTGGTTGCATCAGCGATGAGCGAAAGGATACAGCCCAAGGCCGAACAATGCAGCAGCGGCAATCGTCAAGGATCGCCGTGGTTTGGTCGATACGGCGAATACCATGCGCGCCCTGAGCATTCGCCAACCGTACGCCGAGTTGATCCGGTTCGACTGAGCTCACCGAAGTCTGCGGGGGATCAAGACGGTGGAGTTGCGGTCGAGATCGACGACGATCATCGGGGAACGCTTCTACCTCTACGCGGCCAAAGCCAGAGCGAAGACGCCGATCTGGTCGGACGACCTGCGGGATCCGAAAAGGGGACATCACTCTTTAATAATGAGTGATGTCCCCTTTTCTTCCCCGCAAAGCGATAGGTGTCCTGCGGATTGGTGACGGTCAGTTCGCCGCTGAACGCCACCCGCCGCCCGGGCGTCATCAGGGCGATCGTGTGATCGACGATCGGCTCATGCGGAACTCTCCGCGGCTTGAAGAATTCGGATGCACTCAGGTCGGACAAGAGCCGCCTGCGCGATTCGAGCGTCTCGACGATGGTTTTCGCGAGCCGGTGTGATTGCTATTGCCGATGCCCGCGCCCGAAAAACTTTTCCCACATGCGCCGCCTCCGTTGAAGACTTGCTTTTCTGTTTTCGAACCGATTCGCTGCAATGAGGTGTCCGGTTCTGGCCGGAAGAACGGGGGCGACTCTACCGTCCCCGCGGGGGTGGTCAAGAAAAAAATGTGATCATTGTGCGCCCCAGACATCGTATCCCCCCGCGGCGGCATGTTCCGTGTGAGCTGCGGCTGCCGCGACTCAGGCGGTGCGGGCGGCGGGCGCGGCGGGGGATGACGTGGGGACGGCGCTGCCCACATTCGAGGGGTAGGCGATGCGCCCGTGGTAGATGCCCAGCAGGATCTTCACGCACGCGCGGCGGATGGTTTCCAGATCGCGCATCGTCAGGTCGCACTCGTCGAACTGACCGTCGAGCAGCCGCTTCATGATCAGGTCTTCCACCAGCGCTTCGATCCGTGCCGGATTGGGCTCGGGCATGGCGCGCGTGGCGCTCTCGGCGGCGTCGGAGATCATCAGAATGGCCGATTCCTTGCTACGGGGCTTGGGGCCGGGGTAGCGGTACTGCGTTTCGCTGATGGCCGGGGCGTCGCATGACTGCTGCTGCGGGAGGTTGCAGGCGCGGTGGTAGAAGTATTGGACGAGCGTTGTGCCGTGGTGCTGCTGGATGAAGGGGAAGATGCTCGTGGGCAGGTGGTATTCCCTGGCCAGCTCGATGCCGTCCTTCACGTGCCCGATGATGATCAGCAGCGACACGCTGGGCGACAGATTCAGATGCCGGTTCTGGCCGTTGGACTGGTTCTCGATGAAGTAGTCGGCCTTGTTGATCTTTCCGACGTCGTGGTAGTAGGCGGCGACGCGGCAGAGCAGGGAGTTGGCGCCGATCGATTCGGCGGCGTGCTCGGCGATCGTTGCGACCTGGAGGCTGTGGTTGTACGTGCCGGGCGCCTCGATCGAGAGGCGGCGCAAAAGCGGGTGCGACGCATCGGCCAGCTCGAGCAGCGTCATGCTGGTCGTGATGCGGAACGATTTTTCGATGAACGGCAAAATGCCAAGCACGACGAACCCGACGGCGATGCCTGCGGCGCCGGTGTACATGCAGTTCTTACCGATGTAGACGAGCGGGTCGAGCGCGACGAGTCCCGCCGCGGCCGTCGCCGCCATCATCGCCAGCGCCGCGCCCCCGCCGACTTCGATCAGCTTGCTGCGGCTTCGGATGTCGTCGAGCATGAAGCAAGACGTCAGCAGCCCCGCCAGCAGGATCAGGAAGAACCCCAGCGCCTCGCCCACGGCCACGGTGACGAGCACCGCGTGCAGCGTCGCCACCCCCATGGCGAAGCGCTGGTCGTAGGCGATGGCGAGAATCATCGCGACGAGGATCGTCGGAGCGACGGCGAACACGTGAATCGGATTGCTCCCGATGCCCGCGACCTGCCCGAGCAGCAGCATCGACAGCAGCAGGGCGCAGATCGCGATCGCCCGCGCGTGTTTGCGGACGACCTTGGGCTGGAACATCGCGATGTAGGCCGAGAGAACGATCGTCACGATGGCGACGGTCGCGACCAGCCCGATGAACTGCTTCGAGGAGCTTTCGTCGAGCGTGCGGTTGAACGCCTGCGTCTCGGCCTTGAGCAGCTGCCAGTCGCGGTCGGTGATCGCGTTGCCGCCCTTGACGAGCGGGATGTTCATCTCGTATTCGATGTTGCCCGCCGACGACGCAACGGCCGCCTCGGCTTTGTTCTGCGCCTCGTTGGTCGCGTTTTCGTCGAACAGATGCGTCGGGGTCAGCGCGTGCAGCGTGAGCGCGACGATCTTGGGCTGAAGCGGAAGTTGGAGGTTGCGGGCGGCGAGGCGCTGCAACCGGTTCTCGATCGGGCCGCGCCGGGCGGTGTCGAACGTCGTCTCGGTGGCGATCAGGTCCGTCCGCGCGCCGTCGGCGGAGCGGGCGGTGATGTACCGGCGATTTTCGTCTATCGCCCGCTGCTCGGGGTCGAGGATCAGCAGCCCTTCACCGCGCAGCGCCGAGAGGTACTGTTGGATCTGCGCATCGTACTCCCGCCGCGCGTCCCTGGCGGCCAGCGGCTTGATGTAGTCGAACGTGCCGCTGTCGATGATGGTGTTCAGCGGCTCGCGCAGCTCATCCGGCGACGCGGCGGTGGCAACTTGGTCGGGAACCGCCAGCAGGACCGCTTCGATCCTGTCCCACAATCCCGCGTCTTCCGTGTACACCCGCGGCGTCGCCGCGCGGGCGGCGCGCTGGGCATCGGCGAGCTTGCGCGTGTCGTGAAATGTGAAGTCAACACGGCTGACGATGTCGTGGGCGGTGAACTGCCCCGGGCGATGGGGCACGACCTCTTCGCGCAGCGTGAGGATCGCGATCGCGATGATGGCAAACCCCGCCGCGATCGCCAGCGACGCGGGCACGCCGCCGGCTTTCATCAACTCCAACCGCCGGTGAACGGTGTCCGGCCGATTCTTCCGAATCTCGGCACGGCGGGAGGGGGGTTTGCGGAAGAATGACAACATGCGTCTCTATCGAGAAAGGTCGAATGACGAAACCAGAATGACGAATCAATGACGAATGACGAAGCCCGAATGACGAGGACGCAGGCGTGCCTTTTGGTCATTCGGGCTTGGTCATTTGTTCGTCATTCTGGTTTGGACATTCGGGCTTCCGTTACTTCCGTTCATAAGCGATGACGATGTTCTGCACCAACCGGTGCCGGACGATGTCGCTGCGCTCGAGCTCGACCATTCCGATTTCCTTCACGCCGCGCAGCTTGTGCAGGGCGTCGGTGAGGCCGCTCTCGGACCCTTCCGGGAGATCGACCTGCGTGTCGTCCCCGGTCACGATCATCTTCGAATCGTGTCCCAAGCGCGTCAGGAACATCAGCATCTGCGACGGGGTGGTGTTCTGCGCTTCGTCGAGGATGATCACGCTGTCGTTGAGCGTCCGCCCGCGCATGAACGCCAGCGGAATGACCTCGATCACATCATTTACCATGAATCGCTTCACTTGTTCGAAGTCCATCATGTCATGAAGGGCGTCGAACAGGGGGCGGAGGTACGGGTTGACCTTCGCCTGCAAATCGCCGGGCAGGAAGCCGAGCCGTTCGCCGGCCTCGACGGCGGGGCGGGCAAGCACCAGACGTCTGGCCTGCCCGTGCTTGAGCATGCTCGCGGCCGCCGCGACGGCGAGGTAGGTCTTGCCCGTGCCCGCCGGGCCGACGCAGAACGTCAGGTCGTGCTTCAGCATCGTCTCGATGTAGCGCTTCTGACCGTCGGTCTTGGGCTTGATCGCGTGACCCTTGGCGTAGACGTCGATTTCGTCGGCGGTCTGCTCGCGCTTTTCGTCCGCGGCCCGGCCGATCGCCTGCCCGACGTCTTCCACGCTCAGCCAGTCCTGCCGGCGCAGCTTGCGCTGCATCTGATCCAGCACCGCCGCCGCCTTGGCCACCTGATCGCGCTCGCCCGCCAGCTTCAACTCATCGTCACGATTGACGATCTGCACCCCGAACGTGTCGCGGATCATGCGCAGATACCGATCCGCCGACCCGAACAGGGCCAGCTTCTTGTCGGGTTGTTCAAGGGTGATGCTGAGGTTCACGGGGAGCAACGGGTGCACAGAATCGTACGCTGGCGGAATCCCTGCGTTCGTCCCGCCGTCCACCATTGTTGCGGGCGGGCATGAAAATGTACAGATGAAATCGGCGAGCCCGAGGGGTTTCGCACGCAGCTCGTCATATCACATGGTTGCGATTGCGCCCCCGGCTCGGCTGCGGCAGGTTCCTGCTCGTAACGCCGATGCGATGATGGCGCTGGAAGGGCTGATTAAAGCCACCTCGGGTCGACCACTGGTCCACTGGTCATCGACCCTCGCCGCCTGGAACATTTGCAAAGCCGTTGCGGGAGTGGGCTCTTTTCGTGCTTGATGCCCCGCCCGCTGAAGCGGGCTCGCCGGTGGTAGCGGTGGCTGGGTTTATCCGCCGCCGCTGCCGATCATGTCGGCCTGGGGTTGGGTCATGCGCCTGGCGTCCAACGATTTGGTGAGATCGGCGTCACTCATGAGCTTTCGCTCGGCCGCGACCTGGCGGACCGTTTTGCCGGTCTTGAAGCTCTCTTTCGCGACGTCGGCGGCCTGGTCGTATCCGATGATCGGCGCGAGGCTCGTGCACATCGCAAGACTCTGCTCGACCAGCGATTCGCAGCGTTCGCGATCGGCCTCAAGCCCCGCGACGGTGCGGTCCGCGAAGACACGGGCCGCGCGGGACAGCAATTCAATCGACTGAAGCACGTTGTAACCCATCACCGGCATCATCACGTTCAGCTCGAACGTGCTGCCCAGCCCCGATCCGGCGAACGTCACCGTCGCATCATTCCCGATCACCTGCGCGGCCACCATCAGCATCATCTCGCTCATGACCGGGTTGACCTTTCCCGGCATGATCGAGCTGCCCGGCTGCGTCGCGGGAATCGAGATCTCTCCGATGCCGCAGCGCGGGCCCGACGACAGCCAGCGGATGTCGTTGGCGATCTTCGTGAAGCTCACGGCGATGGTCTTGAGCAGCCCCGACGTTTCGACGATGCCGTCCTTCGCCGCCTGGGCTTCGAAGTGGTTGGCGGCCTCGACGAAGTCGATGCCCGTGCGCTGCGCGACGACCTTAATCGCCCGCTTCGCGTAGTCCGGGTGCGAGTTGATGCCCGTGCCGACGGCCGTGCCGCCCAGCGGCAGCTCGCGCAGCGCCGCGACGGCGCGCTTGGCGCGTTCGACGCCCAGCCGCGCCTGCGCCGCATATCCCGACAGCTCCTGTCCCAGCCGGATCGGCGTCGCGTCCTGCAAATGCGTGCGCCCGATCTTCACCACGTCGTCGTACTCCGTCGCCTTGCGGCTTAGCGCCTCCGCGAGGTGTTCCAGCGCCGGAATGAGCGTCTCTTTGATCGCGACGGCAGCGCTGACGTGCATGGCGGTGGGGATCACGTCATTGGAGCTTTGCTCCATGTTGACGTGGTCGTTGGGATGAACGGGATCCTTCCCGCCGCGCTTGCCGGTGGCCCCCCCTGCGATTTCATTCGCGCGGCCGGCGATGACCTCGTTGGTGTTCATGTTCGTCGACGTGCCGCTCCCCGTCTGGAAGATGTCGACGACGAACTGATCGTCCAGCTTCCCATCGATCAGTTCCTTCGCCGCCTGCTGGATGAGCTGCTCGCGCTTCGCGTCCAGAATCCCCAGTTCGCGGTTGACCTCCGCGGCGGCGGATTTGATGATCCCCATCGCCTCGATGAAACGGCGCGAGAAGCGCAGGTCGGAGATCGGGAAATTCTCCACCGCCCGCCCCGTCTGCGCGCCGTAATACGCGTCGGCGGGGATATTCATCTCGCCCATGGAGTCTTTTTCGGTGCGGAATGCTTCAGACATCGGAACCTCTGCGTCAGCCTCTGGGGTCTGGTCGGATCGTTCAAAAATGAGCGTGGCGCATTATGAGGATGGCGGAAGCGGGAACAAGTTGCGCCTTTGGACGACCACGAAAGGCAACCGCGAAGCCCGCGAAGGCGCGAAGGGAAGACGCGAAGGAATGACTCGGTTCCGTTGACTCTTGCTTCGCGCTTTCCTTCGGGAGATCGCGTTCTTCGCGGTCGCCTTTCGGGAGAGATCAGCGACCCGCCGGCGCGACGCCGGATGTCATGCGGAAGAAGTCGAACTTCGCCTCCGCCGGCTTCCCCGCCGGCGACCCCGCGGCGATGCCGACTTTGACGTCGTGGAACTTCACGTCGAACGTCACGTCAAGCTGACGCCAATCCTCACCGTCGGCGCTGACGTGGAACGTGAGCTTGTCGCCTGTTTTGCGGATGCGGAGGAATCGCTCGTCGGTCGCATCGCTCAGATGCTTCTCGTACTTCCCCCCGACCTCGCGGGCCGTTTCGAGGCGCAGCCCGTCATCGTAACAAAGTGCGAGCTTCGCGTAATGGTTGTGGTCCTGCCAGACGTACAGCGAGGCGTGTTGATAGTTTTCCTTCGGCGTAAAAGTTACGCGCGTCGTGATCGCGAAATCATCGGCCGGCGCGTACTGGAGGAACAGATTCTGAAGGTCCGTCCGCTCCTCAAACACGTCGCCGTCGCGGGTCTCCACGGTCAGGAAGCCGTCGTCGAGCTTCCAGTTGGACCGCCGTTCGTTGAACGTCGTCCATGACGCCCCGAGTTCGTTTGTGGAGAACTCGTCGCTGACGCCCGCGAAAACCTTCGCCCCTGACGGCAGCGGTTGCGGCGTTGCGCTTGGACCCTCGAACACCAGCCGAGGCGGCTTGCCCGGCTCCTCAATCACCTTCACCGGGTCGGTTGCCAGGTGCCGCTTCGGCCCCCCGGTCATTAACTGATGCGTGTGGTAGATCGCGTATAGCTCCGTCCCGTCAGGTGACTCGATCAGTGCGTTATGTCCGGGCCCGGACACATCCTTCGTGTGCCGCAGCACGGGGTTTTCCGGCGCTTTTGTCCACGGCCCCAGCGGGCTCGGCGCCGTCGCGTAGCCGACGTTGTAACGCGAGTCGAAATACCCATTGGCCGAGTACATCATGAGGTAAGCGTCGCCGCGCTTGATGACGAACGGCGCCTCGTTCCACTGATCACCTTCCCACGGTTGGCTGGGCTTGGCGCAGAACGTGTCTTCGTTGGAGACGACCAGGTCGTCCGACACCTTGCGGACGTAGATTTCGCTGTCCCCGTTCTCCGAGCAGTCGAGGACGTAATAGAGGTACAACTGCCCGTCGTCATCCTTGAACACGTGGCTGTCGATGACGCACAGCTTGCTCTGAAACCACGGGGCCTTCACTTCTTTGAACGGCCCGAGCGGGGAGTCGCTCTCGGCGAGCACGATGCGCTGGCTGTGCTCCTTCGAGGCGGCGGTGTAATGCAGGTAGAACTTGCCCTTGTGCTCGAATGCTTCAGGCGCCCAGAAGTGGCGCTGGCCGAAGTCGGTGTCGTTTTTGCGGTACGCGAAGCCCCGCGAGCGCCAGTCGACGAGGTTGGTCGATGTCCAGACCTTGAACCCGCTGCGCGCGTCGGTCGTGCCGTAGAGGTAATACGTCGGGCCCTGCCGCAAAACGAACGGGTCGGCGATGACCACGTCCAGCGGATTGGCGAAGGTGGTGACTTCGCCGCGCGCGCAGAACGTGCCTGGCGCGAGCAGCACGGCGAGAAAGACGGACCGGCATGAAAGGATCATTTTCAAGACCTTAAACGACGGCGCACCCTGCGGAGTTCGATCGGACCATACGCCATCGCCACGCCCACGACCAAGCCAACGACGTGGGCCGTGTTCGCGACGTTGGGGATCAACCCGATCAAGCAGATGACGAGCCAGACCATCATAATGAGCACCGTCTGCTGGCTGACCCCCATGTTCAGGTGTGGCTCGTACTTACCCTTGATCCACACGTACCCCAACAGCGCGTAAACGACGCCCGACATCCCGCCGAACATCGGCCCGGACCAGAAAAAGTATTCCGCCACGTTCGGCACAATTGAAGCCGCGAGCACGAGCAGGATAAGGAACAGGCTGCCGCGCCCGCGTTCGACCTGTCCCCCGAGGTCGAACAGCCAGAACATGTTGAAAATCAGGTGGATCGCACCGAAGTGGAGGAAGATCGGCGTGATCAGCCTCCAGACCTGCCCGTTGCGGACGTCGCGGAGCGGCTCGGTCGGGACCATGACCTGCACGCCGCCGTCGACGGCATCGACGATTTCCACCGACTGAATCCGCAGCGCGTTCATCGCCGCGCCCCATTGATTGCTCCCCAGTGCCGTCGCGGCGGCGGCGAGCAATGAGAGCAGGATCAGCACGATGGTGACAGGCTGCGCCCACTGCCGCGTCATGGTCCAACTCGTGCGCACATCATGGTGCAGCTTGCGCAATCGTTTCTGCTTCTTGTCGTCCTGGCTGCGGATCTTCTCGGCCTTGCGGACCGCGCCGTTGTACTTCGCATCCCGCGGATTGGCTTGGAACGTTTCCAGCTCCGCCCTGGCGGCATCGAGGTGGTCGTCATGCTCCACCCAGACCGCCCATCCGGACGATCCCTCCTCAATGGTGTTGCGCATCCCCGCGGCGAGCAGGTAATCGCCGAAGCGCTTGGCGTCCGTTTCGGTAGAGATTGAGCCGATGTGCCGCATAAGACATGCGGTTGTACCTGAAATGCGGCCGCGCGTTGAGAGGAGACTTCTCGTTTGGGAGAGCGCGGTGAACGCGCATTTTCCATTGTGCGGACATCGACATAGAATCCCCTCGCCTTCCCAAGAGAGATTCGATCGCACATGAAACGCAAGCTATACCTCGAAACCTTCGGCTGTCAGATGAACGTGCTCGACAGCGAGCTCGTGCTCGGGCAGCTCCGCGCGCAAGGTTACGAAAAAATCGACGACCGCAATCAGGCCGACGTCATCATCTACAACACCTGTTCCGTGCGCGAACACGCCGAGCAGAAAGTCTGGTCGCGCCTTGGCGAGCTGCGCGAGCGTAAGTCGGCGGAGCCTGGCCTCGTCATCGGCGTCATCGGATGCATGGCCGAGCGGGATGGGACGAACATTTTCAAGCGGTTCCCGCACGTTGACGTGCTGTGCGGGCCGGGCGAGCTCGACAAGCTGCCGGCGCTGGTTCACAACGCGGTCGTCACGCGGGAAGGGTTGGGGAGTGGGTTCGGGGTTCAGGGTTCAGGGTTCAGGGAAGACGAATCCGCCGCTGCCGACATGAACCCTGAACCCCGAACCCTGAACCCTCAGCGCCAGGTCGCGCTGATGGGCGCAACCTCGCGCCGATCGAGCACGCTCGCCGCTGCCGAGGACACGCTCGAGCTGCTCGACCTCTCGCGCAGCGTCTCGCCCGGGGACGACGTGGCACAGGCGTACGTGCGGATCACGCGCGGGTGCAACAAGTTCTGCACGTACTGCGTCGTCCCGTACACGCGCGGGCCGGAAGTGCATCGTCCGCCGGGGAACATCGTGGACGAGGTGAGGAAGCTTGCCGACGCCGGGGCGAGGGAGGTGACGCTGCTCGGGCAGACGATCAACCACTACGCCCACGCGCATGGTGACGGGCGGGTGACGAGCTTCGCCGAGCTGCTGTACCTGATTCACGAATCCGTCCCGCACCTTCCGCGGCTTCGGTTCGTGACGAGCTTCCCTCGCGATTTCACGGATAAAGCGCTTGCGGCCATGCGCGATTGCGAGCGCATCTGCCGCTACCTGCACGTCCCGGCGCAGCACGGCAGCGACCGCATCCTGAAGATGATGAACCGGGGGTATACCGCGCAGCAGTACCGCGACTTCGTCGGCCGCGCCCGCGCGGCGATGCCGGATGTGTCGATCGCCAGCGACTTCATCGTCGGCTTCCCGACCGAGACGGACGAGGAGTTTCAGCAGACGGTCGATCTCGTCCGCGACTGCCGGTTCAAGAACAGTTTCATCTTCAAGTATTCCCCCCGGCCGGGGACGACCGCGATCGACCGGTTCGCCGACGACGTGCCCGAGGACGTGAAACGCCGGCGCAACAACGAGTTGCTTGCGGTGCAGCAGCAGGTGTCGGTGGCGTTGAACCGCGAGATGATCGGCAAGATGCTGGAGGTGATGATCGAAGGCGAGAGCAAGCTGGTGAGCAGGCAAACCGCTTACCCATCGAGCAAAGTAGAGCTTGGATGGGAAAACATCGAGCGGCGGGGTCGCTTCAGCGACCCCGTCCCGTCCTCGCGCAGAACCCAACTGATCGGACGCACGAGAGGCGACCAGATCGTCTGCTTCGACGGGGACATCGCTCTCAAGGGCGAACTGCTCGACGTCGAGATCACTGATGCGCGAAATCTCACCCTGTTCGGCAGGTTGGCGACCTCGGACGTGACGGCCTGACCGATTGCCCAACCTCGCACACCGGGCTAGACTTACTTTCCCGCAACGATGTCGAACATCCCGCACATTCTCCCGAACATTCCGAAGACGTCGGCCGGCATGAAGCGGGCGGCGTTGCCCTACGAGCCGGTGTGCGCCATTTTCCGCCGATACCTGCACACGGAGAAGCTGAAGTTCACCCCCGAGCGGGCGATGATGCTGGACCTCGTGCTACGGCGTGAGGGGCTGTTTCATCCAGAGCAACTGGTGGACGACCTGAAAAGACTGGACCGCCGGGTGAGCCGCGCCACGATTTACCGAACATTGGCGCACCTGCAGGACGCAGGAATTCTCAAGCAGATATTTTTTGATAACAAGCAGTCCTACTATGAGGTGATCGCCGGCCGTCAAGCCTACGATTACCTGATCTGCATCGCGACAGGACGGGTGATCGAGTTCAGCAGCGACAAATTGCGCAAGCTGCGGGACGAGATCTGCCGTGAGCATGGGTTTGACCCGCTGTCGCACCAGTTCCACGTGTTCGGCCTAAGCCCCGAAGGCAAGGCCGCGGCGGTGGAGGACGAGGCGATGAAGGCGGCATCGACACCGGTCATCAGCACAAAGCGGCGAACGTTGCCAAGGTGAGGACGGCGAGTCGCAGCTTGCGGTCGTAGAAGATGGTGCTGGTCAACAAACTCATACGGCAGCCTCCTCGCGTGTGTGCCGCGAGGATCACAAGCCGCGTGCCGCGTCCTCGTCTGACGTGTGAAGCTATTCCCCGGGGGGCGTGGAGCCAATAAAAGCGGCATCCCGCGCCAGCGGCCCAGGCACGCGTTATGCGGCCTGTGCAGGATGATGTTCAAAATCAACGCCGACGGGATCTGTAGCGTCGCCGGCGAGCAACACCGCAACATATTGGCTCTGCGTGCATGGTTACCCGGGAGCAGCTGTTTGCTACGAGGATCCTTGATAGCCGGAGGCGGAAGCCCCGGTCTTGGCCTAATGTTGCCGACTTCTCACCTAACCCTTGTTATAGGTTCCCCGGGCGCAAAAAATGTCTTGAAGTTGTGAGACTGTTTACAAACCCGCCTTTGTTGAAAGCGTAGTAAAGTTAGGATGTCCAAATTGAAACCTGCCAAGCCGTCCGCCGATCTCAAGGGTTCGATCAAGCTCAACCGGCCCGAGGCCATCGGGTATCGCCAGATTTTTGACATGATCGGGCAGAAGATGCCCATCGCCGAGGGTCTGGTCATCACCACGCTGCCCCGCGGCTCGCTCCAGATCGCACAGCCGGCGAAGCTCCCCGAGCCGCTGCTCAAGGCGTACGCCAAGGGGCTGCACGCCGAGGACAAGCTCACCTGGGCGACGATCCTCCAGAACAAAGCCGTTTCGGCCGCCGACGTCGACGGCTTCAGCGAAGGTCGCTATGCCCGCGATCTGATGAACCCGCACGGGTTTGCCCACGCCGCCGCCGCCCCGTTGCGCTCCCCCGTGCTTCAGGGCTACCCCGGCGCCGTTCACGTCTATCGCAGCAAGGAGCAGGGTGCCTTTTCCACCGACGAGTTGGCGCAGCTGGCGGACATAGCATTGCAGATCGACGAGCTGGTGATGAAGACGCGACAGTCGCGCGGGGGAGAATGCGGCGGCAGGATGTCGCTCACCAAGCGCCCCGCCGCCCGTCAGTTTGTCGTCGATCAGAATCTCAAGGAGGTCTCAACCGAATCGTCGGTCAAGAGCCTCGACGGGCATCTCCGCGAGCAGCTCCTCGACCACGCGAAGAGGCGCCTCCGGAGCAGCGCGGACGACGTGGAGATCCAGACCGATCGCCTCCAGGTTCCCGACTCGCGCGGCGACCTCTGGACGTTCGGCGTGATCACCTACAAGTCGTACCCCGCCCTCGGCGCCGGCTCTTACGTAATCTTCAGCCTCACCCCCGACTGCTGCGAGTGGGGCGCGATCCGCGCCACCGATTTCCAGGCCGACGCGGAACTCGCGCGGCTCATCCCCGCGCTGAAGTTCATGCAGGCCGAGTTCCACCGCGGCCCCACGCTGAATGAGATCGCCGCCATCGTGCACCTCAGCCCCTTCCATTTTCACCGGCGCTTCACGCATCTGCTGGGCATCACGCCCAAGCATTTCCTGCTGGAGTGCCAGATCCACGAGGCCAAGACCCAACTGCTGCTGCGGAAAAAGAATTTGGCGCAGATCGCGACCGACTGCGGGTTCGCGCACCAGAGCCACTTCACCAGCCGTTTCAAGCAGGCGACGGGCCTGACCCCGACCCGCTGGCGCCGGCTGGCGACGGAAGCGCTCAAGCCCGCGGAGCCCCAGACGGTGGCGGCGGGCGTGTGAGGGCGTGAGGTAGACTTCGGTATGAACAGCCGCGTGATGGAGCGCCTTGATAGCCCGGATCGCAAGACCCTCCGCCTCGGCAGCGTCAGCTTTGTCAACGCGCGGCCGCTGATTTACGGGCTTGACGCGGCGCCCGACGTGCAGTTGACGCTCGACGTTCCGGCCAATCTGCTTGATGGGCTGCGCGAGTCGCGCTTTGACCTCGCGCTGCTCCCGGTGATCGACTACCAGCGGATGGACGGTTTGCAGCTCCTGCCCGCGGGCGGGATCGGCAGCGACGGGCGGACGCTGACCGTCCGCATCTTCAGCCGCACGCCGGTCGGGCGGATCCGCACCCTCGCGTGCGACCCGGACAGCCACACGTCGGTGGCGCTGGCCCGCGTCGTGTTGTCACGCGCGTACGACCTTCGCCCGGAATTCGTCGAGCTGAGACGCGATGACGGCGCGGCACACGACGCGCAGCTGCTCATCGGCGACAAGGTGATCTGCGAGGAGCCTCCCGGCTATCCGCATCAGCTCGACCTCGGCCAGGCGTGGAAGGATCTGACGGGCATGCCATTCGTTTTCGCCGCGTGGATGGGACGGGCGGGGGCAATCGATGAAATGGCGGACCGGACGCTGCGCCGCGCGAAGCGCAACGGGCTGGCGAACGTCGACGAGATCGTGCGGCAATACGCGGTCCCGCGCGGATGGCCTGCACCCATCGCGCGCGAGTACCTCACGCGCTATCTCCAGTTCGACATTGACGACCGGCATCTCGATGCCATTCGGACGTTTCATCGCTTCGCGGCGGAGGAGGGGATCATCCCGAACCCCCCGCGGGCGCTGGACGTGTGGCGCCGGTGAGCTCTGACGATCCCGCACGTCCTCCCGATGTTCTGCGCGTGATCCTCACACTCGACGTCGAACTGCTTCCGCGAGGGCTTTCTCCAGCGCCGGGTCATTGCCGATGCGATACCAGTAGTGCGCCGGCAGAAAAACGCCGCGGTCGGTTTCGCGGGTGCCGGTGGCCGTGGTCTTGCGGAAGGCGTTGCGGTACAGCATCGCCTGCGTGATGCGCCGCTCGGCGGCGGAGTAGCGCTCGAGCTGGACGTGCGGGACGACCGAGAACGTCCCGTCGCCGCGCCGCGTGAACTCGAAGCGGATCGTCCGGCGGATGGTCGCCAGCGAGCTTTCAGCCACGGCGTCGGCCGTGATCGCGTCACGCCGCCACGGCTCGAAAAATTGCGCGGACGTCATCGGCTCGGTCGTCAGCACGCCGCCGCGGTAATCCCGGCGGTCGATGGTGAACAGCCGGTCGCGCGCCACGTCGGCGCAGGCGTTCCACAACCGTTCAAAGTCGTTGGCGGTGACCGTGTTGGCGCGGATAGCGGCTGCGGTGGTTGGCTGCGACGTCGGCTGTGATGTCGGCGCGACACTGCGCGAACCCCCGGCGCAACCGGCCAGCGTCGCGCCGAGCACAACGAACGCGATGCACAACGAACGGTTCACAGCGCCTCCAACTCGATATCCACCCGATTGGCGATCGCGCCCGGCGTGGCGGCCCAGCGGTCTCCGACCGTGTGGATCACCACGCCGTTCATCATCCCCGGGGAGCCCAGCGACGAGCCGGCGACGATCACCACCCGGTCGCCCGCCGTCGCGTACTTGTGGTCCTGCATGAGTTGGTCGGCCTCCTCGACGAGCCTGGACATCTCCGTGGGCGGCGACATTTCCTGCGGGATCACGCCGTAATGCAGCGTCATCCGGCGCAGCGCGCGCGGGTCGCTGGACAGCGCGACGATGGGCACGGGAAAGCGGATTTTCGAGAAGATTCGCGCCGTCGCGCCGGTCTGGCTCCAGATGATGACCAGCTTCACCTTCAGATCCTGCACGATCTGCCAGACGCCCTTGGCGACGGCCGCCGAGAGGTGCAGCGTCTTGAGCTTCAGCATCGGCTCTTTCGCGCTGCCCGACGGTTGCGCGCTGAGATAATGCTCGGTGACCTCCGCGACGTGCGACATCGTGTACACCGCGCCGACGGGGAATTTCCCGACCGACGTCTCCCCGCTGAGCATGACCGCGTCCGTGCCGTCGAAGATTGCGTTGGCCACGTCGCTCACCTCCGCGCGCGTCGGGGACGCCTGCTCGATCATGCTCTGAAGCATCTGCGTCGCCACGATCACCGGTTTGCCCGCGCTCTGGCAGCGGCGGATCAGATCCTTCTGGATGATCGGCACCTGCGCTACGTCCATCTCCACGCCCAGATCCCCGCGCGCGACCATCAGCCCGTCGCTGGCGTCGATGATTGCGTCGATTTCCCGTAGCGCCTCGGCCTTTTCGATCTTGGCGATGATGTGGGAGTCACCGTCGCGGTTATGCAGGTGCTCGCGGAGCAGGTTGATGTCGTCGGCCTTGCGGACGAAGGAGAGCGCGAGGTAATCGAGGTTGTTCTCGATGGCCCAGTCGGCGCACTCCCAATCGCGATCGGTGATGGACGGGAGGTTGACGGCGGTGTTGGGAAGGTTGACGCCCTTGGCCGTTTTCAGCAGCCCCCCGACGGTGCAGGTGCAGCGCAGCTCGTTGTAGTTTTTGTCCGTGCAGACGAAGCGAAGCATGCCGTCTTCGATCAGGATGCGATCACCGATCTGCACGTCGTCAACCAAGTGTGGATAGGTGCTGCTGACGCGTCCCTGCCCGCCGATGATCGGGTTCCGCTGGATGACCAGCTCTTCGCCGACCTTCACGCACATCCCGCCCTCGCCCCTTTCGTCGGCGACCTGCCCCAGGCGAATCTTCGGCCCCCCGAGATCGCCGAGAATGGCGATGGGGTGATCGGCGCTCTTGGCCGCCTCGCGGATGTTCGCCAGGGTCCGGCGGTGCTGCTCGAGCGTGCCGTGCGAGAAGTTCAGCCGGCACACGTCCGCCCCGGCCTCGAACAGCCGCACGAGCGACTCGACATCCGAGCAGGCGGGCCCCATGGTGGCGATGATTTTCGTGCGGATCATGAGTTTCCCATCGTCCATTCGCTAGGCAACTATACGGGTGAAGAAGTAACTGGAAAGGCTTGGTGAGTTCCACGGTATACTCAGGCAGGGCTTCCGCATTTAGGCCAAAAGCGCTTCGATTAAGAACTTACGGCTCCATCCGCAGGCTTTTTGCTTCAGCCGCAGGCTCGTCTTTCTCACTTTGCCGTTCTCTTTCCTGATC
>JBBSLV010000007.1:0-23920 GCA_038233535.1 Tepidisphaerales bacterium
CGCTCCGCATTGCGCAGAAACGAGGTTTTTACACGGGCAGCGCGTTTCGGGGGTGACGAAACGAAGCCAACGGGGGTTTGGGCGGATCGGTCGCTGGAGAGAACTAATGGGTCACGCACCCGTGGAAAATAGCTTAGATAGATCGTGGGCCACGCCGCGAGCATCAGGACGAATGCAAGCAGCCCCGGCGACGCGCGCAGCACGGTGCCGCGCTGTGCGCATCGGCTGCTCGTAAGCCGGCGCCGCGGGCTCAGAGGATTCCAGCGACCTGGGCGGCATCGTTAAGGCTGAGAAGAGAGAAAGTGAAGAGTCATGGACCCTTTAGCGCCGCGCTGCCGGCGCCGCTCGTCAAACTGGTGGGCTGGTATCGTTGGGTGATGCGCCGACAACTTTCGGCTTCTTTCGCGAATATTCGTACGCTTCCCAGGTGACGATCGGCTGCTCCTCGAAGTTTTCCGTGGGCGGCGGAGAACTCGTCGTCCACTCCAGCCCCACCGCGCCCCACGGGTTGGCGGGCGCGTCTTTGCCGTAGAACAGCGACCAGAGGAGGTAGAACACGGGCAGCGCCAGCCCCAGCGCCAGGATCGACGCGCCGGCGCTGCTCATCACGTTCAGCACCTGGAACTCCGGCGGGTAGGCGTGATACCGGCGCGGCATGCCGAGGTAGCCGAGGAAGAACTGCGGGAAGAACGTCAGGTTGAACCCGATGAAGATCGTGAAGGCGGCGAACTTGGCGATCCACTCGGTGTACATCTTGCCGGTCATCTTCGGCCACCAGTAGTGGATGCCGCCCAGGTAACCGAACACGGCGCCGCCCACCATGATGTAATGGAAGTGGGCGACGATGAAGTAGGTGTCGTGGACATGCACATCGACGGCGAGCGACGCGAGGAACAGCCCGGTCAGCCCGCCGAGCGTGAACAGCCCGATGAACCCCCACGCGTAGAGCATGGGCGTGACGAAGGCGATGGACCCGCGGTACATCGTGGCGGTCCAGTTGAAGACCTTGATGGCCGAGGGGATGGCGACGAGGAAGCTGAGGAACGAGAAGATCATTCCGCCGTAGGCGCTCTGGCCGGTCACGAACATGTGGTGACCCCAGACGAAGAAGCTGATGACGGCGATGGCGATGGAGGAGAAGGCGACGAGCGGGTAGCCGAAGATGCGCTTGCGGGTGAAGGCGGCGACAAGCTCGCTGATCACGCCCATCGAGGGCAGGATCATGATGTAGACGGCCGGGTGGGAGTAGAACCAGAACAGGTGCTGGAAGAGGACCGGATCTCCGCCGACGCTGGGGTCGAAGATGCCCAACCGGAACAGTCGCTCGGCGGCGACGAGCAGCAGCGTGATCGCCAGGACGGGCGTGCCCAGCACCATGATGACGCTGGTCGCGTACATCGACCAGACGAACAGCGGCAGCCGGAACCAAGTGAGGCCGGGGGCGCGCATCGTGTGGGTGGTGACGATGAAATTCAGCCCGGTAAGAATGGAAGAGAACCCGGCGATGAAGATGCCGATGACGGTGAGCGCGACCTGGGTGGTGGCGAACTCGCTGCTGTAGGGGGTGTAGAAGGTCCAGCCGGTGTCCACGCCGCCCATGACCATGGCGGCGATGGCAAATACCCCGCCGAAGAGCAGTAGATACCAGCTGATGAGGTTGAGCTTGGGGAACGCCAAGTCACGCGCCCCGATCATGAGGGGCATGAGGAAGTTGCCCAGGGTGGCGGGGATGGACGGGACGAGGAAGAAGAACACCATGATCACGCCGTGCATGGTGAACAGCTTGTTGTACGTCTCGGCCTGCACGAGGTCGCCGGCGGGGGTGGCGAGCTCGAGGCGGACCATCGTCGCGAAGAGTCCGCCGACGAGGTAAAAGCCGGAGATCAGGATGAGGTACATCAGGCCGATGCGCTTGTGGTCCACGGTGAGGAACCACGAGCGGATGGTGTACGCCTTGTTGAGATAGTTTTCCGGCTCTTCGAGCGGCGCGGGGGTTACGTCCAGGGTGGTCATGATTGTGGCCCTCCGGTGGGCGCGGGCCGTGCGGTTGCGGGCGCTTCGGGAGCGACGCGCGGGCGCTGCCCCGGCTCGGTCTCCAGCGGCAGTCCGCCCGGGCCGGAGGGCATGGTCGACGGGTTGCGGCTTACGTTTTGGAGGGACTTGATGTACGCGATCAGGCTCGACAGCTGCTCTTCACTGATCTGCCCGCGAAAGCTGGGCATGATCGGCTTGTAGCCTTGAACGATGTCCGCCGTCGAATCCATGATAGATCGGCGGAGGTAGTGCTCATCGGCACGGACGGTGCGGCCGTTCTCGAGCGGCACGTCGCTGCCGAACAGCCCTGCCATCGTGGGCGCCTGTGAGCCGTGACAGGTGAGGCAGCCGAGGGACGCGAACAGCCGCTGGCCGGCGACGGCGGGCGGCTCGTCGGGGACGGTCCCGCTCAGCCACGCTTCGTACGCCTGCGGCTCCATCACGACCACCTTCCCGATCATCCCCGAGTGCTGCGTGCCGCAGTATTCGGCGCAGAACAGGTGGAACTCCCCGACCTTGGTCGCCTCGAACCACAGCACGGTGTAGCGGCCGGGCAGGACGTCCTGCTTCACGCGGAACGCGGGGATGTAGAAGCTGTGGATCACGTCCTGGCTGGACATGATCAGCTTCACGGGCTGCCCGAGCGGGACGTGCAGCGTGTTGATCTCGCGCGTGCCGTTGGGGTGCTGGATCTTCCACATCCACTGCTTGCCGACGACGTACATCTCCATCGCGTTGGCCGGCGGGCGGGCGATCTTGAAATACGTCCGGGCGCCCCAGAAGAAGAAGATCATCGAGAAGAGGAACGGGATGACGGACCAGAGGATTTCAAGCCGCAGCGAGCCGAGGATCGGGCGCGGCGGCTCTTCGTCGCCCGGGCGTCGGCGGTACTTGATCGCGAAGTAGACGATGGCGACGAAGATCAGCAGCGTGAAGAACGCGCTGACGGCGGTGAGGAAAAAGTAGAGCGAGTCCACATCGCCTGCGAAGCTCGACGCCTGTTCGGGATGGAGACGAAAGCGTTCGTCCACGGTTACACCTTGGCTCCAGAGATCTCCGTGCCGACGTCTCCGCGCGGGCGGGCGCCCCCGGGGTTCTTGCGCGCGTCGCGTCGCTCGCGGACCAACTTGGTCACGATATAGCTTCCCAGCGCCAGCGCCGTCGCGATCCCCCCGACCTGCAAGCTCCGCATGATGGCGAAGCCGTACTTGCCGGTCATCGGGTTGTACGCATAGCACAGCAGCAACACCTGATCGGAGAAGCCGCCGATTCTGTTCTCGGATGCTTCGATCAGCCCCAGCCGCAGATCCTTCGGCGCGTATTCCAGGCCGTAAAAATAGCGGGACAGCCTGCCCTGCGGGGTGGCGACCATGATCGCGCTGCCGTGGGCAAACTGTTTCGTCGGCTCGTCCCACACGTAGCGAAACCCCGCGGCCTGCGTGAGCTTTTTGATGTTGGCTTCGTCGCCGGTGAGAAAGTGCCACCCCTGCTCTCCGCCGGGCCGGCCGTACTGCTTGAGATACGCCGCCTTCTTCTCCGCGGCCAGTTGCGGGGTCTCAGTGGGGTCAAAGCTGACAGTGACGACCTCGTATTCCTTGCCAATGTCGAAGGAAAGCGTGCGGAAGGACTGGTTCATCCCGTTGAGCACCATCGTGCACAGCGATGGGCAGCCGTAGTAGACGAACGCGAGGACGACGGGCTTTTCTCCGAAATACTCGCCGAGGCGAACCGTCTTGCCCGCTTCGTCGCGGAATTCCAGGTCCAGCGGGAGCTGCGCGTCGAGGTTCTGGTCGATCCCGACGCGCGTCATCATCGACGCGGCGGGAGACTGCGGACGGCGTTCGTCCTGTGCCGACGCGACGGTGGCGGATGCGAAGAGGCACGCAATGATCCCGAGGATTGCGGCGAAACGCTTATTGACTGGCACGGGCGCCTCCTGCCGGTTGGCTGGTTGATTGAGTAGTCGCCCCGTTGCCGCCCATTCCGCGGCCGTCGCGGGCAGGGAACAGGTTCTGCTCCAGCGCAATGTCCATTGCGCGATTGATCGGAATGCGCACGCGGCCGTCGGGTGTCCTGGCATAGCTGTTGAGGAGCCGGCGGTTCTCCGCCTCCGTCTTCATCTGATCGACGGCGGGCGTGTCGTCGTTGAAGTGCGGGATGCCCTGTAGCCGCGGAACCTCCCGCGGGGGGCCGTCGACGGAGTCAGTAATGGCGGAGCGCCGCTCGGCCTCGTCCTGCTCGGCCTGTGCGTTCTCGTAGGCGAAGAACACGAAGTAAATCAGCACATGCACGATCAGCGCCGTCATGATGACCGCGCCGACGGTGATCCAGATGCCGCGAACACTCACGTCCGAGTGCTCGTGCCGCTCGGGATGCTCTTCGGGCATGTCGGCGTGGTGCACCGCGTGGACGCCGTGCGCGGGGGGAGTTGTGTGATTGTGCTCGCTCATCAGTGTCCCACCTCCCCAAGCCGCGGGTCGTGCGGCGGGATGAGCGGATAGCGGCGAAGCTGCATGATGAACAGAAAAATCCAGATGCCGCCGATCGCGATCGGCGCGACAAAATCCATCCAGTGCGGCACCACGTTGTGTGCCACGGGCACCTGGTGCGCCTGGTAGAACGTCGGCACCACGATCCAGAACAAATCGACGAGCCGCATGACGAGGATCAGGCTCGCCACAATCGCCAGCGTCCGCACCGACCGTTTCGTCCGGCGCGACAGCAGCAGCACGAACGGCACGAAGAAGTGGAACACCACCACCACCACCGCCACGACCTTCTGGAACTGGTCCGTGCGGATCGTGTAATAGGGCGCTTCCTCGGCGATGTTGCCCGACCACATGATCAGGAACTGGGAGAAGCTCATGTACGCCCACAGCATCGTGAACGCCAGCAGCAGGTTGCCCAGATCCTGAAAATGGTCGCGGGTGATGACGTACGACAGCGGCGCCCGGCGCGCGAGCAGCGCGAGCAGCACGATGCACATCGCCAGCGCCGCCAGCGCGTTGCCTGCGATGAAGATCAGGCTGTAGATCGTCGAGTACCAGTGCGGATCGATCGACATCACCCAGTCCACCGTCGCCACCGTGACCGTGAGCACAAACACCAGCAGGCCGGGCCCGCTCATCATCTGCAACCGGCGGAGGGCCGTGGGGCTGCCCGTGCGATCCTGGGCGATCGACCAGTAGTTCAACAGGAACGAGCCGATGATCCACAGCACGAAGCAGACGGCGGCGCGGATCATCCAGCCCGTCACGTTCAGGTAATGCTCCTTGCCGTGCAGCTCGTCGTGGCCCTGATCCGTCCAGACGTAGAGCGACTCCACTCCGAAGGCGATGGGGATGAACAGGATGGTCATCGGGATGATCATCCGCGTGGCGCCCTCGAGCAGCCGGCGGATGGCAAGCCCCCAGGCGCCGCCGGTGAGGTACTGGATCATCAGCAGCCCGCCCGCGCCAAGCGGGAAACCGAGCCAGAACAGGTACGTCCACAGGTACGAGCGGAAGAACTGCTCATGGTTGACGAACAAGCCCACGATCAGCAGCGCGCACCCCACAAGCCCCACGATCAGCGCGGGATATTGGATGCGGTCGAGCGTCGGGTGAAGCTCCTGACGTTCGGCGCGGGCGGCGGTGGTTGTGGCGATGGGTTCGCTCAATGCGCCTCCCCTGCCCCATTGGTCGCCGCCCCATTGGTCGCCGCCCGGTTCGACGCCGCCCCGTTTGACGCCGCCGGTGCGGTCGTCGGTCCGGACAGGGTGGCCGCCAGCTTCTGTTGATCGTCCTGCGATAGCGCGTTGATGTCTGCGTTCTGGCTGAGCTGGAGCACGCGGATGTACGCCGCGATCGCCCAGCGGTCTTCGACGCTCACGCGGTCGTTGTGGCTGTACATCGCGCCCCACCCGTTGGTGATCACGTCGTAAAAGTGCCCGACCGGCGCGTCGAGCAGTTCCTGCTCGCGGGCGTAGAGCGTGGGGTACGCCGTCTCGTGCTCGGCGATCGGGTAGTACGCAGGCGGGCGCGTGAACCCGCGTCGGACGATCATCCCGTTGCCGTCGCCGTTGTCGTTGTGGCAGTGCGAGCAGTTGATTTCGTACTGCTGGCGGCCGCGCTCGAGCGTCATGCGGGTGATCGGGAAGGGGAACGTCTGTGCGTCCTCGCCGTCGATTTTTCCGGTGAACAGGTGCGGATCGAGCCGCAGATCGCCGCGGGCAACCGTGCCCTCGACGGGCAGGCGCGCGCTGGTGCCGTCGGCGAAGACGTCGCTGGGCTCCATTGGGGTGATGCGTCCGAAGTCGTCCATCTTGAACAGCTCGTTGTCCGCCGGGTGCTCGCAACCGACGAGCAGACCGAGCATGCCGACGCACAGCAGGATCGCCGGCAGGTGGCCACCGACGGGCTTGTGCTCGGTCGCGCTGCCGTCGGCAAGGACGACGGATTTCTGGAGTTTTCCTGCCGGCACGATGGTGATGTTTGTCGGGTTCAAGGACTTCAGGAACTCGGCGGTCTGCGTCAGGTCGAACTTTTTGTCGATCGCCTCGATGCACAGGAAAAAGTGCGTGCGCGACGCGAGCTCGAAGCTGGCGACGTTGAACAGCGGGTGATACGGCTGCGGCAGCCCGTTGAGCGCCAGCATCCCCAGGACGGCCGACAGCCCCGCGCAGAGGATCGTCATCTCGAACGTGATGATGATGAACGACGGCCAACTGTTGAACGGCCGGCCGCCGATGTTCATCGGGTAATGGATGACGGAGGCGAAGTACTGCATGAAGAACCCGCCGAGACACCCGATGATGCCGCCGGCGAGAACGATCAGCGGCAGGCGCGTCTGGCGGAGGCCCAGCGCCGCGGAGAGGCCGTGGATGGGAAACGGGGTGTACCCGTCCATCTTCTTGTACCCCGCCTTGTGCGCGGCGCGGGCCGCGTCGAGCAGACGATCGGGGTCGTCGAACTCCGCGAGCAATCCGTAAACGTGAAGCCGGCTTCTCACGTCACTTCCTCCATGCGCGACGCCTGGCCGGCGGGGGATGTCTGCGGCTTGCCCTTCTGTCGCGACACCAGCTCACGCATCTCAAACACGGAGATCATCGGCAGCACGCGGATGAACAAAAACAGCAGGCAGAAGAACAGCCCGATCGAGCCGACGTAAACGCCCCAGTCGTAGATCGTCGGATAGAACATGCCCCACGACGACGGGAGGTAGTCGCGGTGCAGGCTGGTCACCACGATCACGAACCGTTCCAGCCACATGCCGACGTTCACCACGATCGAAATGATGAACAGCACGAGCGGCCACTGCCGGATCGTTTGAAACCACAACAGTTGCGGCGTGAGAATGTTGCACAGGATCAGCGCCGCATAGGCCAGGGCGTACGGGCCTTTGAAGCGGTTCATCAGCATGGCGACTTCGTACTGGTTCGTGCTGTAGAACCCCATGTAGATTTCCATGATGTACCCGTAGGCGACGATCAGCCCCGTCGCCAGCACGATCTTGGCCATGTTGTCGAGGTGGCGGGTGGTGATGAAGTCTTCAAGCCCATAGGCCTTGCGGAGCGGGATCGTCAGCGTGAGCACCATCGCGAAGCCGGAGAAGATCGCGCCGGCGACAAAGTACGGCGGGAAGATCGTCACGTGCCACCCGGGGACGACCGAGACGGCGAAGTCGAGGCTGACCACCGTGTGCACGGAGATGACCAGCGGCGTCGCCAGCCCCGCCAGCAGCAGGTACGCCGTCTCGTAGCGATGCCAGTGCAAAGCCGAACCGCGCCAGCCCATGGACAGGGCGCCGTAAATCATCTTCACGACCGGCCGGGCCGCGCGGTCGCGCATGGTGGCGAAGTCGGGGATCAGCCCCACGTACCAGAACACCAGCGAAATCGTCCCGTAGGTGGAGACGGCGAACACGTCCCACACCAGCGGGCTGCGGAACTGCGGCCACAGTCCCATCGTGTTCGGATAGGGAAACAGCCAGTATGCCAGCCACGGACGCCCCACGTGCACCAGCGGGAAAATCCCCGCCGCGGCGACGGCGAAAAGCGTCATCGCCTCGGCGAACCGGTTGATGCTCGTGCGCCACTGCTGGCGCAAGAGCAGCAAAATCGCGCTGATCAGCGTGCCGGCGTGACCGATGCCGATCCACCAGACGAAGTTGACGATCGCGAACCCCCAGGCGACGGGAACGTTCACGCCCCAGACACCCACGCCCACGACCAGCAGCACGGCCAGCGAGTACATCAGCACGAGCATCAGGACCAGCGAGATGCCGAAGCCGATGATCCACCCGCGGCCGGTGTGCTTGGTGAGGACGATCTCGCTGATTTTCTCGGTGACCGAGTGGTAATCGTGCCCCGGGCCCAGGATTTGCTTCGTCGGGTCGGCAGCGCGCTCGGCGTTGAAATCGAGCACTTCGCGCGAGGCGACCGGCGGGGCGCCCGTCGGGTTCAAGTTGTGGTCGTGCGATGCCATCGGCTGCCTATTCTCGCGCCGCGTCGTGTGCGGTCGGCTTCTCGGCGCTGGTATCTTCGACGCTGGCATCGTCGGCGCTGGTGTCGTTCAGACCGCCCAGCGCCGGATTGGGGTTCGCCAGCCGCGCAAGATACGTCGTGCGCGGGTTGGTGTTGAGTTCCGTCAGCACTCCGTAGTTGTGCGGCTCGGTCTTGAGCTGCGTCACGGTCATGTTGTGCCCGTTGGCGTATTCGTACACGATGTCGCCGAACACGATCGCCTCGGTCGGGCACGCCTGCTGGCAGGCCGTCTGAAGGCGGTCCATCAGCCGGTCGACCAACAGCTTCACGTCGTCCTGCACCTCGGCCGGGGCATCGACGGCGTCGCCGCGCAGTATCTTGATCTCCCGCCGCGTCGAGTTGATCCGCTGGATGCAGTAGGTGCACTTCTCCATCACGCCGCGCTGGCGGACCGTGACGTCGGGGTTGTGCACGAGCTGGAGCGTGGGCGTCTTGATGTCGGCGTACTGGAGGAAGTTGAAGCGGCGAACCTTGTACGGGCAGTTGTTCGAGCAGTACCGCGTGCCGATGCACCGGTTGTACGTCATCTCGTTGATGCCCTCGATGCTGTGGCTCGTCGCCTCGACGGGACACACGACCTCGCACGGCGCTTTTTCGCAGTGCTGGCAGAGCATCGGCTGGAAATACGGTCCCTCGGGCGCCCCGGCCTCGCCGCGGTAATATGTGTCGATGCGCAGCCAGTGCATCTCGCGGCCTTTAATGACCTGATCCTTGCCGACGACGGGGATGTTGTTCTCCGCCTGGCAGGCGATGACGCACGCGCTGCACCCGGTGCAGACATTCTGATCGATCGCCATGCCCCACTGGTGCGTGCCGATCAGCCACTCGTCAGGCTCGGGTCGGTCGGGATAGAACGAGAGGTGCACGGTCTTGCCGTGAGCCGGTTCCGGTACGAGGGGGTCCTCTTCCGGCGGACCGGCAATATGCTTGAACTCTTCAAGCGTGTGGACGCGCAGGTGGTCGCGGCCTTCGAGCATCTGGTGCGGCTGCGTGCACGCCAGCGGGTAGTGGCGGCCTTCGAGCTTCTTCACCCCAAGTCCCCGGCCGTGCCACATGGCGCTCGACGGGCGGATCAGGTACGCATTAAACCCGACGCCCTTCCCGACAGCACCGACCACCGTTCGCCCGCCGCCGAGGAGGACGGTGACGGACTTCTCCGGCTGGCCGGGCATGATCCAGACGGGCGCCTCGACGGTCGCGCCGGCGTAGGCGAGTTCCACGACGTTTTCGTTCTCCAGTTCCAGCTCGCGGGCAGTGCCGGGGCTGAAGATCGCGACGTTGTCCCACGTGAGCTTTGTCAGCGGGCGCGGGAGCTCGTGCAGCCACCCGTTGTTCGCGAAGCGCCCGTCCCACACGGCGGGATCGGGACGAAAGATCACTTCATAGCCGGAGACGGCTGCCCCGGCCGGTGACAAATCGTTCTGCGCAGCCGGCGCGACCGCATTCGGTTGGAGCGTCACGCTGACGACCGGAGCGGCGGACCCTTCGACGACTCCTTTTTCCAGCGCCCGCATCCAGAACGCTTCAAAATCGCCCTGTGGAGCGCGTGAACGCCAGGCTTCGCGAATTATTTCACGAGCGGATACGTCGGGAAACCCCAGCATGAACGCCAGAAGCTCGTGCTGCGAGCGGCTCTGGTGCAGCGGCTGAATCAGCGGCTGCATGATCGTCATCGTGCCGTCGAACGCGCGGATGTCGCTCCACGTTTCGAGGTAGTGCGACTCGGGAACGTGCCAGTGCGTGTGGAACGAGGTTTCGTCGTAGTAGAGGCTCTGCTGGATGCGCAAGCGAACCTTTTCGTACGCTTCGCGGAACTTCAGGTCCGCCGGAGCGGCGAAGATTGGATTGCCCCCGAGCACCAGCAGCATGTCGACGCTGCCGCCGTTCATGTCGTTCACAAGCGACTTCAGCGAGTCGAGCTGCGCATCGGGGTGAACTTCGACCGGCTCGGTGTAGACGACTGTTTCGCCCACGGCGCCCAAGGCACCGTTGAGCGCGTGCGCGATCGCGTGGACGGCGGGCGACGTGTACTCGCCGGCGACGACAAGGCTGCGCCCCTTGTGCTCGAGCAGATCGGCGACCATCGCCTGAATGAAGCTCGCGTGCGGGTGGTCGAGGACGCTCTGACCGTTCACCTGCGCGAGCACGGCGCGGGCGAACGGCTCGACCTCATCCGCCGCCATCGTCAGCCGGTGATCGGCCATCGTTCCGGTGATCGTCGGCGCCGACTGCGCCGCGTACGTGCGGCTCATCGTGGCACGGGCATCCTGCCCGTGTTTTTGCTCCTGGGGGCTGGAAACCACGGGCAGGATGCCCGTGCCACCGGTGCGGACGCGACGTTGGTTGGCGTAATCGCGGTTGTAGCGCACCGACGCGG
The DNA here is from genome assembly GCA_038233535.1 of Tepidisphaerales bacterium. Classification (GTDB taxonomy): domain Bacteria; phylum Planctomycetota; class Phycisphaerae; order Tepidisphaerales; family Tepidisphaeraceae; genus DASYWJ01. The sequence goes on from JBBSLV010000007.1 coordinate 10,935, forward strand.
GGCCGAGCAGCAGGAAGTCGGAGTCGAGCGACAGGATGCGCTCGGCTAGGTCGAAGCGGTAGATCGTATTCACCGGCCTGCCAAAAGCCTGCACCGCGCCGGCGCGGGCGCCGTCAAAGCAGGCGGGCTCATAGTGATGCCACCGCGCTTCGGGGAACTGCTTGAGCAGCGCCTGAATCTGGCTGATGAGCGTGGGCGAGGTGACGGTCTCCGTCAGGATGCGCAAGCCCGCCCCCCCGGTCTGCTGCTTCGCGTCGAGTTCCTTGCGGAGCACCTCGAAGAACCGCGTCCACGTGCGAATTTCGCCGGCTTCCTTCGGCGTTTCGGGGTGCTCGGGGTCGTACAGCGACAGGATCGACGCTTGCGCGTGCGCGTCGGTGGCGCCCAGGCTCGCGGGATGGTCGGGGTTGCCCTCGATCTTCGTCGGGCGACCCATGTGCTGCTCGGCAAGGACGCCCAGCCCGTATCCGCCCATGGGGAACGCCGTCGCGTAGAACAGCGGCTTGCCCGGAATCTGGTCTTCAGGGGGGACGACATAGGGAACGATGTATTCTTCCGGCCGCGCGCACCCGTACACCCCGGCCAGCGCCAACGATGCGCTCATCAGCTTGAGGAAGTTGCGCCGGCTGACGTCGTCCATCCACTCCGAAGCGCCGCGCGGGTACTCGCGGTGCAGCGCTTCCTGGAACTGCGGCGTCTGCGACAGCTCATCGAGGCTGCGCCAGAACTCACGGCCGGTCGCCGGCAGCGCCGCGTCCTCCTTCGCCTCGACATGTTTGGATGGGCAGCTCATTTCACAGTCTGTCTTACTTATTAATAGTGGCAAATCGAGCAGTTTGTCAGTTGGTACGTATTGATGTTGTACTTCTTCATCAGCACCTGCCCGCGCTCCGTCTGATCAACGGATGGGTGCCAGTTCATGTTGAACGCGACGTCGCGGTCGAATCGTTGCTCGCCCGTTGCCGGGTCTTTCGACCACTTCTCGCGCAGGTGCGGGGCCGGATTGCGGTGGCAGTCCAAACACCACTCCATCTGCAGACTCTCCGTCTTCCACATCAGCGGCATTTCGTTTACCTGCCCGTGGCAGGAGACGCACGACACGCCGCGATTCACGTGAATGTCGTGCGGAAAGTGCACGAAATCCGCCACGTCGTGCACGCGCGTCCACCGGATCGGCTCACCCGTCCGCCAGCTCGCGCGCACCGGTTCGAGCAACTCGGCGTTCGTCCAGATCTGCGAGTGGCAGGTCATGCACGTCTTCGTCGCGGGCATGCCGGCGAAGCCGGACTTCTCCACCGTCGTATGACAGTAGCGGCAGTCGATGCCCAGCCCGGCGACGTGGTGCTCGTGGCTGAACTGCACGGGCTGCTCGCGCGGAACGTTCACCTGCGTCACGTAAGGCGAGCGGCTGAACTCCCAGATGAACCATCCGGCAAACCCGACGATGAAGATCGCGCCGAAGATGCTCGCCTTGGCGAGGGTGTTGATGCTCGGATGGAAAATCTGGGCCATGGGGGAAAACGCGACGTCGTTGGCGCGGTCCGAAAGTTCATGCCGTCCCTGACGGCAGCGGCGTAATGTCTGCGCTTTTTGAAATCAGTCAAGCACCCCGCGCGCAAACGCAAAAGATTGAGACGCCCCACGGGGCATCCTGCCCGTGGGGCGTGCACCCACGCGCACAGTGGGTCCAGCCGGCCCGGACGCCCCGATCATTCACTCAAGCGTGAACCACTGCACTTCGACCCGGCGGTTCGCCTCCGAACGCCGGATGATCTCCTCCTCGGTCCCGGCGGGCATGTCGTCGACAGGCTCGGCCCACCCCAGCCCCTGGGTGTCGACGCGCTCCGGGTCGACCTTCTGCCGCTCGACGAGCAGCCGCTTGATCTCGTCGGCGCGTTCCTGGCTGAGCTGCGTGGCGCGCAGGCTCTGGTTTCGCAGGAACCTCTCCCCCTTTTTCTTGAATTCCGGCACCAGCGCGTCGTCGACGTGCCCGCGCAGGAGCACGACCGAGCCGGGGCTGACCTTCAGCAGTTCCCTGATCGATTCCAGCCGCGCGAGGTTGTCGGCGCTGCTCACGTCCAGTTCGCTCCGGTTGGCGAGGAAGGTGAAGCGGATGTCCTTGCTGAGCAGCGGGTTTTCTTCCACGGCCTGGCTGGCGCCGCTCGAGCGGATGGGGGCGATGGCGACTGTCTGATCCTTGTACGCGCCGGACTGCTCCAGCGCCTGAAGGTGCGCCAGCTCGACGAACCGCTTCGCCGGCGCGGGATCCCTGATGATGTCGCGGCCGTACGCCAGCACGGCCGACTGGAAGATTCCCTCGAAGCTGCCGGCGGCGTCGATCGCGCCGCTGAAGAACGCCAGGTTTTCCGGCAGGTTCGCCAGGTGCACCTGCGCCAATTCCGCCTTCGTCTCCCCCACGTCCCACCCAAACGCGTTGGCGACGACGTCGAGCGTCTTTGGGGTCGGGTTGTCGCGCACCATCCGGTTGCCTTCCATCAGCCCATCGACGATGCCCGCGACCATCTGCGGGTTTTGCTCGGCGAACCCGCGGTTGACGATCAGGATGTCGGCGATGATCAGGAGGTTGCGGTTGGAGGTCAGGATGCGGGCTTTGCCGGCGGAGCCTTCGGCGACTTCCGTCGTCTTCGGCGCCCACGCGACGAACCCCGCCAGCTTGTTCCCCCCGCCGTTGAGATCCTCGAGGAACAAATCGCCCGCGGCCGGTCCGTCCTCGGCGTAAACGAGGTTGATCTTGTCCGGATTGGGCGTCCCGCTTACGTCGGCGATGGTGGTGACCGGGATGCCCGCTTCCTGCGCCAGGTAGCGGATAAAGAACTCGGCCTCGGTGAACTGGCTGGTGGCGAGTATCTTCCCCTTGAGCTGGTTGATGCGTTTGATGTCGCTGCGGACGACGACGGCGTCGGCGCCGCGCGAGAACCCGATCAGCGCCGGCACGTTCACCTGGAACTGCTTGCCGTAAACCGCCAGCACGTCGACGGTCGTCGCCGACGCGCCCATGCCCCCGCTGTTCAGCTTCGACCAGCTTTCCTCTTCGCTCAACGCCAATCGCACCTTGAACCCGTGCTTCTTGAAAAACACGGAGTTTTCCGACGGTTCCAGTCCCCCGTTGGCCGCGATCAGCCCGGCGTAGCCCGCGTACTCGGACAGCTCGATGTCGACGGTGTTGTCCTTGGGCACGTACGGCGCGGCCGGATCCAGCCGCGGGACTTGCGCCTGGATTTCCGTAACCCCCGCGGCCGCGGTCGCGCCGTTGCCGGTGGTCTGTGACCCTTCGGCGCGACCTTTGGCGTCAGCGTCGCCCGCCGTCGCCGTGCCGTCGGCGCTTCGCGGTTTTGCACTGCGCGACTTGATCAGGTAAAAGCCGCCCCCAATCAGCCCCGTGATGAGCAGGACCGAGAGCAGCTTGCCGAGGATCGTCAGACCGGCGCCGGTGCGTTGTTCGTTCATGATTTTGCTCGCGTTCGATGTTCGGCGTTCGATGTTCGCTGTTCGATGTTCGTCTTGACTCGAATAAAGGTGAACCTCGAACACCGAACGCCGAACGTCGAACGCCGAAGCAAGAAGAGGGGACCAAACTGAACTACGACGACGCCTGCGACTGCGTCGGGCCCATTTCCTTCACCGCCGGGGGCGCTTCGCCCGTCGCCGGGGCCGCGATCCCCTGGCTGGCGAGGAAGTCGGCCAGCGCGCCCTGCTCCAGCGCCTTGATCTCCGTTTCCTTCTCCATCACCTCGTCCATGTTGACCATGTCCCGTGCGACGCGCGCCTTGCCGGCGGACATCTCGTAGCGCTTGTTCAGCACGTCCTCCACCGTCTTCATGGTGTCGCCCAGATCACCGGCCTTGAACGCAACGTTCGACAGCGCCCCCGCCGCCTCGGCTTGCGCTTCTTTCACCTGCACCTGCGACAACTGCCGCTCGAGCCGGCGGACCTTGTCCTCGAATTCGCGCTGCGCCAGCTTCGCCTGGCGCATGTTCTCCGTGTAGATCTCGTTGGCGTCCTTCAGCTCGTTGGCGTCGGTGTCCAGATCGGCCTTGAGCTCCTGAAGCTCGCGCGCCAGCGCCCCGGCCCGCTCCATGTTGCCGGCGCGGTGGTTGGCCATGATGCTGCGCTCCAGGTCCGTCACGCGCGAGCTTTTCATCTTCACCTGCGTCTTCAGCCGCTCCGCGATCCCCGCCATCCGCGCCAGCGCCTGGTTGTAATTCGCCATCTTGTCCCGGAATTCCTGTCGCGCGGCCTCCATCAGCGCCTCGGGATTGCGCTCCTCGATGCCCGAGACGAACAGCCCGAAGAACCCGCGAAACAGCCGACCGATGCGTGAGAAAAACGCCATTGATGCTCCTTGCAAACCCAAAGACTCACCGACTGTAGCGATACCCGCGCCGTCGCAACAACTATAAACGAAGGGATCATCTATACGACACTCAGACGAACGGGCGCAGCTCCGTGATCCGTCGCTCGACTTCCTCCGGGGGCATGTCGCGGTAATGTGGGGGGAGGAACCGCGCGTCCGTGCACTCGCGCACGGCGACGAGATCCATGTACTCCAGCTTCCGCGTGTGCGCGCTGGGCCGCACTTCCTTAAATGTCGCGTTGAGAATCTCCTTCAACGGCGGGCGAGGCTCCTTTGCCAGCTCAAACACGCGCAGCGCCCGCACGAGGATGCCTTCGATCTCGTTGCCCCCCAGTTGCACGCCCGGCGGAAGCTCGGGCAAATCCGTCTCCGTCAGGGGGAACTTCAGCTTCCGCGCGATCGCCATCAGCAGGGCGTGCATCTGCTCGCTCGTCTGCGGCGGGAACAGCGGGATGTGCACGTCCAACCGCCCCTGCCGCTTCAGGTCGACTTCAAGCAAATCGGGCCGGCTCGTGGCGAAGACCCACAGGATCTTCCCGCGGTTGCGCGTGTTGCTCATCTCCGCCGCCAGCATCGCGTAGACCCGGCCGGACAACCCGCTGTCGTCGCCCCCGCCTTCGCGCTTGCCGGTCATCTGGTCGGCTTCGTCGACGAACACGACGACCTGCCCCAGCGCGCGCAGGATGGCGAAGATTTTCTCAAGGTTCGATTCGGTCGCCCCCACCCACTTGTCGCGGAAGTTCTTGAACGCGACGCACGGAATGCCCAGCTCCCCCGCCCAGCAGTTGACGATGAACGTCTTGCCCGTGCCGATGCGCCCGGCGATGAGATACCCCATCGGCAGCGCGTGCAGCGCGTCGCGCCGCAGCAATTCCGCGTCCTCGCGCAGCCAGGCCTTTACTTCATCCAGCCCCGCGACGTGATCGAGCGTGAACGGGGATTCGATGAAGTCGAGCAGCCCCCGCGTCTCGCGCTCGATCTGCTCCTTTTTCATCTTCGTGATCCACGCCGACGTCAGCGTCTTGCCGTTGTTCAGCGCCAGGCTGATGGCCGTGCGCGCGCCGATGCGGCTGACGCCCGTCATCCGCCGCGCGAGGTGGTCGATGGGAACCTCCGACCGGTTCGCCAGATCTTTCAGCGGGCCGGCAGCGAGCGTGTTGAGGTAGTCGAGCATCTCCGGCTCGCCGGGCAGCGGGATCTTCAGTTTGGCGGCGTGGGGGTTGTCGACGATCAGCTCGTCGATGTTGTGCAACCCTTCGGTGATGAGCACGACGGCGATGTTCGCTTCGAGAATGGTTGGATCGTTCGCCCAGCTCAGCATCTTCACGAGGTTGCCGCTGAATTCGCCAAGTTGAAGCGGATCCCCTCGCGGGACGACGAACTCGGCGAAGTCGATGACGATGGCGATGCCCGGGGCTTTCCCCCGGCCGATGGCGCGCAGGTTGAGCGTGCGGAGTAGGTATCGGTCCATCAGCTCCAGCGCCGGCCCCGGCCGGCGCTCGGCGGCGAGCGTGCGCATCTCCTCCCCGGCGAACTCGTGCAGCCACTTGCCGTAGTCCTCGGCCCCTTTCGTCGCACGGATGCCTTTGCCGCGGTCGTAGTGCAGCACCACGTCGAAGCTCTCGAACATCACCTCGTCGAGGAACGACTTCAGCGAATGCTGCTTCCCGTTGGCGGGGACGACGTCGAACACATTGCCGTGCAGGACGAACTGCGCCGTCGACCCCGCGCGGAACAGATCCCGCATCTCGCTCGCCCATCCGGGCAGTCCATTGGCCATGAAATGTCCTCTCGACGCCAAGCCTACCCGCGCCGCCAAGGCGGGTACAGCGTGACCGGCGCGCAGGGTTGTCTCGCGCGGCGACCAAGGAAAATCCTTGCTTCAAACTTCGCGCGCTCGTGCCGAATGGCACCGGCTTTGTAATGCCTCCCGCGGTAACGCGACAAACGAGGAGATCTGTCATGACGATGAACACGGGACCGACGTTCTGCGACAACACCGGCGGCCTGTCCGACGACCCTGTCGCCGGACAACAGAGCACCAGCGGGATGCCGGCAGCAGGCACATCCGCGGGACAGTCCGACACAGACATGAAAGAAGGCATGAAACAAGCCGGGCAGAAAGCGGGCGACGCCGCTCAAGAGCTGAAAGGCGTTGCATCCCAGGCGACGACGGCGATGTCGGATGCGACCCGTCGCACCGCCACCCAGGCCAAAGACGCCGCGAGCCAGCTCGTGGGACAGGCCAAGAATCAGGCGAAGCAGCTTACGGAGCAGTTGAGCAGCCAGGTGCGGGAACAAAGCACCAACATGCTGAATGAGCAGAAGTCCCGCGCCGCGGACTCGCTCGACGGCATTGGCGCGGCCGTGCGCCGGGCGGCGGAGTCATTGCACGAAGAGCAGGACAAAAACCTCGCGTCGTACACCGATTCGCTCGCCGACGGGGTGGAATCGTGCGCCGGCTACCTGCGCGACGCCGACGCGCGCCGGCTCATGAACGATGCCAGCCGGCTTGCGCGTCAGCGACCCGAATGGGTGCTCGGCGGCGCGTTCATCGCCGGCTTGGCGTTCGTCCGGTTCCTGAAGGCGTCTCATTCGGACAGCGAAGGTGGACGGTACGACGCACTGAGCAGTTCGTCGAGCAGTTCGTCGCACCGCGACTATGTGACGAGTGATGATTTCTCGAATAGCGATGAGGCTGCCCGCCGTTACCGCGTTGGCGCCCATCCGGGCATCGGCGCCACCGCGTCCGACACCAGCTTAAACCCCGATACCAGTTCCAACGATGCCACCCGTACGGCCCCAGCAACCGGCCTGACCCTGTAGGTTGCCGTGCGGACCGTGCGGATGGAACTATTTTGCCAAGAGGTGCAGTTTTTCCAGAGGTGCAGTGATGACCATGCGAGACCAGACTTACGGCGGCGAACCCCGCGCCGTCGGGCGCGATGCCCACGACGAACGTGACCGCGACCTCGACGGAATGCGCCCGCCGCTCAACATCGGCCGCGCCACGGGCGATCCCGTCGCCGGTGACCCTCTCGTCGGCGACCCTCTTGTCGGCGACGGTGCGGCGGCTGCTCCACGTGACCGGTCAATTGCCGACCTGCTCAAGGAACTGCGCGACGAAAGTTCCAGCCTGCTGCGGCAGGAAGTCGCCCTGGCCAAGACGGAGATGGCCGACAAGGCGTCGGCGTACGGAAAGAACGCCGCGTCGATTGCCGCCGGCGGAACCGTCGCCTACATGGGCGCGCTGCTGATCCTCGCAGCCGTCACCGTGGGGTTCGCGCTGATGCTCGACGGCCTCTTCGGGCTTGATGAGCACGCGTGGTGGGTCGCTCCGCTGATCGTCGGGGGAATTGTGGCGATCATTGGCTATTCAATGATTCAAAAAGGCGTCAGCACGCTGAAGCGGCAGTCGCCGGTGCCCGAAAAAACCGTCCAGTCCCTCCAGGAGGACAAGCAATGGCTGACAGACAAAGTGAGTTAAACACCGGATCCACCAGTGGCGCGACGCCGGAGCAGATCCGCGACGACATCCGGCGCACCCGCGCAAACATGGATGAGACCGTCGATGCAATTGGCGAGCGGATGCGCCCGCGGCATCTGCTCGACGACGTCATCGACCTGTTTCGCAGCCCCTCAGACGGCGCCGGAAGCGATGGCTCTTCCTCGCCCGGAATGGCTGATGCCGCCGGTGTTGCCAAGGATCTGGGCGCGAGTGCGATGCGGAAGATGAAAAATCATCCCATGCCCGCCGCCCTGATCAGCGCCGGCATCGTCTGGCTGCTGTTCGACGAGAGCAGCGGTGCCGGGGGGAGTCGACGCCTCACCCGTGACGACGTTCGCGGCCAATGGCGCGACGCAGAGCTGCGTGAGCGCGGCGGGTCGTACGTCGATGCCCGCACCGGGCTGCCGTACGACGACTCCTATGGAAGCGAGTCCACCGAAAGCGGCCGCGAGCGGTACGAAGGCCGCGACAGTGGTGGCCCGGGAATGATGAGCAAGGCCGCCGACGCCGCCAAGGCCGTCGGGCATGGCATCGCCGGTGCCGCATCGACCGTCGCCGGCGCCGCATCGACGGCGGCTGGCGCAGCGTCTTCAGCGGCTTCATCGGTTGCCGGGGCAGCGTCCTCTGCCAGGCAGAGGGCCGGTGACATGACGAGTCGCGCCGGAGAGTACGCCGACAGCGGCAGTGAATACGCCGGCCGCGCCCGCGGCGCCGCATCAGACTACGGCCGCCAGGCCCGCGACTGGTCGGGGCAGGCGTACGGCAGCGCGTCGCACGGCATGCGTCGCGGGGCCGACTACGGCCGCGAGACGTTCCAGCAGTCGCTCGAGCGATACCCGCTCGCCGTCGTCGCCGCGGCCTTGGCGGGCGGGATGCTCACCGGATTGCTGTTCCCCGCCACCCGGCGCGAGAACCGACTGATGGGCGAACAGTCTGACCAGTTGAAGGATTCGGTGAAAACCCAGATCCGCGACACCGGCGAAACCATGCTCGACAAGGGCAAGGAGATGGCGGACGCGACGATGGAAGTCGCCAACGCGACCGCCGGCGCCGTCACCGAGGAGGCCGACAAGCAAGGCGTCTCCCCCGACACCCTGGCGGAGAAGGTCAAAACCGTCGCACGCGATACCGCCGGCGCCGCCAAGGAATCCGCCCGCCGCGAAGGGCTCACCGACGTCGGGAAAAAAGGCAAGGACATCGTCGACCGCGGCAAAGAAGCCGCCAAAGGCGAAGCCCGGCAGCAAAAGGATCGCATGACTCAGCAGTGAGTAAGGAACCGCAGAACGCGGATAAACGCAGGTGGGAGGATCGAATTTCTTCCTGATCTGCGTTTACCCGCGTTCATCTGTGGTTCAATCTCGCTTCATTGTGCCACGCGCTGCGGCGCCACGACCATCGGCGGGGGCTCGTTCAGGAGTTCGTCGACCGTGCCAAGAACGCGTTGCTGGTCGCGCACCCACTGCTGCGTGTCCCCCAGCGTGGCGGCGATGTGATCGATCCGCTCCGACACCGCGTGCGGTGTGTTCGACATCACCGCCTGCTCGCGCAGCAGCTCCACCTGCTCCTCAATCCGAACCAACTCTGCGTCAAGGAACGCCAGTTTGTCGCGCGTCTCGCGGCGCTTTTCCATCCGCTGCTGAAGGATTTCCAACTGCCCTTCGAGGCTCCGGCGAAGATCGTCATTGAGCGAGGGGCTTTGCACCTCGGTGTCGAGGCGCTTCATGCGCCGGTCGAGCGGTTCACCGCGGCCGCGATCGAGGTCGATCGACTCGCGGATGATCCGCAGGATCGACTGCCGCGTCCGCATCAGCCGCAGGTAAATCCACAGCAACTTGCTCAACCCCTCGCCCTGCGTCGCCAGCTCCGGCGTCTCGCCGTTCTGGCGCTGCTGCTCGATGATCGTGTAGCAGCGGCGCTGGAGGGCGATGTAACGCTCGCGGTCTTCCGGATCGAGCTGCGCAACGATGTCCGCCAGCTTCTTCTGCCACTCCTGCCGCGCTTCGAGCCTGGCCGATCCGTCGACGACGCGCTGGAACCGTTTGCTCGTGGACAGGCCAAAGAGATACGCCAGCTCGATCCCCGCCCCGATGAGCAGCACGCCGGGCAGCGCGTCCGGACCCAACGCCCATCCCGCCAGCCCAATGCAGGCCAGTCCGATCCAGTTCGGCGGGACGAACATCCCGATCGGCCGGGCGTTGAACGCCGCCTTGATGTAACTCCACAAGCCTAGCTTCATGCGACACGCATCCTAACGCAACATCACTCGATCGTAATCCGATCCAGCCCCGGCGCCGGCGGGGGATATTGCATCTTCAACCCCTTGAGCGTCCGCACGAGCACGTCGGACACGACCCAGTCGCGGAACCACTTCTTGTCCGCCGGCACGACGTACCACGGCGCGTGCTTCGTCGAGCACTCGCGCAGCGCGTCCTCGAACGCCTGTTGGTAGTCGTTCCACCGCTCGCGTTCCTTCAGATCATCGGGGTTGAACTTCCAGTTCTTCTCCGGGTTGGCCAGACGCGACTCCAGGCGGCACTTCTGCTCGTCCTTCGAGATGTGCAGGAAGAACTTCACGATCGTCGTACCTTCGTCGACGAGCAGCCGCTCGAAGTCGTTGATGTGCTTGTAACGGCGAGACCATACGGTCCTGGGGACGAGGTTCTTCACGCGCTCGACCAGCACGCTCTCATAGTGCGAGCGGTTGAAGATCCCGATCATTCCCTTGGCCGGCACCGCCTGGTGGATGCGCCAGAGGTAGTCGTGCGACAGCTCGAGCGACGTCGGCGCCTTGAAGCTCGTGACGACGCAGCCCTGCGGGTTGACGCCGCCGAACACGCTCTTGATCGTGCCGTCCTTCCCGCCCGTGTCCGTCGCCTGCAACACGACAAGCAGCGCGTGCTTCGACCCGGCGTAGAGCTTTCGCTGAAGCTCTCGGAGCAGCCCAAGATTCTCGTGGGTCGCAGCCTTGCATTCGGCCTTGTCGGCAAAAGCGCTGGTGTCGTCGGCGCGACGGTCCTTCAGATGGAACTTCTCCCCAGGAACGACGAGATACGGCGATGCGCTCATGTTTGTCCTACTCTCTCCCCCGGTACTCCCCCGGTGCTCGGTATTCCCATGTACTCATCGGAGGTGCAAGGGTTGGGGTGAGGGTGATTTTGATCGTCGAGAGGCGTCAAGGGACCAGAAACGGCAGCTCCGTCACCGTCGCCTCGCGCACGGCGCCCTCGGCGGGCACGCGCACCTTGGTGCCGGGGGCGACGAACGGCCGCTTTACATACCCCAGGGCGATGGCAACGTCGGAGAGAATGGGCGAGAGCGTGCTGCTCGTGACCCCGCCGATCTCGTTGCCCTTGTCGTCGAAGAGCTTGGCGCCGGCGATCGGGAGGTCGTCGGTTTCCAGCTTGATGCCCACGATCTGCCTGGCGACGACCTGCCGCGCGTGCATCCGCGCGACGATCTCCTGCCCGAGGTAACAGCCCTTGGTGAGGCTGACGGCGCGGGAAAACAGCGCGCCTGTCTCGGCGGGGAGGATTGAGTCGTCGAAGTCCACGCCGAACAGCGCCCGCCCCGCTTCGATGCGCGTCGCGTTGAACGCGGCCCAGCCGATGGGGCGCAGCGAGCGCTTGCCCAGCGCTTCGGACGTTCCGAAGCGCGTCACCAGCTCATGCCAGACAACCGGCGCGGATTCGATGGGCAGGACGAGGTGATACCCGGGCGCGCCGGTGGGGTCGTCACGCCAGACGATCGCGTCGACGCCGAAGAGGTTGATCTTCGTCGATGACAACTGTCCCAGCGCGGGCAACGGCGCCCCCGCGGCCGTCTCAAGCAGTTGCCCGGAACCGGGGCCGTGCAGCGCGATCGCGTGCGACACGCCTACAAGCTCGCGCATCGTCACCTGCTCGGCGAAGAGGTACTTCTCGAATGATTGACGAATCGTGGGAACAAGTCGCGCGTCCATTTCCAGCAGCGTGCGGTCGCCGATCTCCAGGACGTGCATGTCGGCGGCGATGCGACCCTTGGTGTTCAGGAAGAACGCGTAGATGCCCTGCCCGCCCGTGAGGCCGGCCTTCGTAGGCTTGTCCCATGTCTGATTGGTGAGCAGGTTGTTGAGAAACGGTAACCGATCGCGCCCTGTGAGTTCGAGGAAAGAGCGCTGCGGGCAATCCATCAGCCCGCAGGATTTTCGGATCGCCGCATATTCCGCCTGCGGTTCGCCGAACGTGCTGACGATCTCCAGTTGGTCGTACGGCTGGAACTCGACCAGCGCCCCGGCGGCATGCAGATCGCGCAGCGGGTTCGGCAGAACCTTGGTGACCTCAACAGAAGCAGGCGCGTCGGGGGGGGTCATCCGCAATCCTTGTGCACGCACACGCACGTGATCGTCGTGCAGTCGTAGGCGCACGTCCTGCTGCAATAAAGCTTTCCGTCGCGCATGAACCCCTTCCCACGCGGCACGACGCATTGGTAACTCTCGCACGCACATTTAGCGGCTTTGGGCATGGCGTCTCCTTGCGTTGGGACGGGCGTAACTCCTTTGCCTGGAACCCGTTCATGATACCCGGCAACATGGCCTGCCGATACCGTAGCTATTTCGCGCGTCCGGCGGACGGGATTGCTATAATTCCCGTCGCCAGTGGATCAACGGTTTTTCCATCCGGCGGGCGCGGATCCCATGGAGCGGTGAAGATGAGTCATGAACGGTCTGGCCATGAGAAGCCACAAAAGACTGAGGGCAAGGGGTTCAACAAAGACATCCTTCCCCTGCTCAAGGGCTGGGACTATGAGCCCGGCACGATCAACGTCCGCAAGGTCAACGGCAACGACGGCTCGCCGAAGCTTCAGATGCGCCTCGACCTCGGGCTGCTCCAGATGGAAATGACCGGCCGACCCGACGGCGTCCGCCCGCATGGGTGTGAATCACTCCTCGAATATTTCGAATCGCAGCTCAAGGACCATCGCTCGCGCAACGGCACGGATCTCGGCTTCCACCTGACCAGCTCCCAGTGCCAGTCCCTCCGTGAAGAAGCGGTGATGTACTACCACCGGTACCTCAGCCTCTTCGTCCTCGAAGAGTTCCCCGGCGTCGTCCGCGACACCGCCCGC
>JBBSLV010000008.1:0-23327 GCA_038233535.1 Tepidisphaerales bacterium
ATGCTGGGGTTGGGGGGCGTGGACGAGTTGATCATCAATCCCTTACGCCCCGGCCGCTGCGAACCGCGCGTGATCCGCCGGCGGATGAAGGAATACGACCTGATGACCAAGCCGCGCGACGACTACAAAACCCCAGGAAACACGGGGCAGAATGCTTAACCGAATGGTATTCGGTCGTGTCCCCTTTATTTTGATAGCCGACTTTATTTTGCTGCGTCCGATCTAAATAACCGTGCGCGAGTGCGCGCTAACTGTAACTACTGGAAACGTCATGGACTTACGAACGGACTTACACTGGCGTCGGTTTATTGCAGGACGGCAAGGCGATTTTCGCGGTGCCCGGTCGCGCGACGCGCATCGTAACGTTCAGTTCGGTTCGGTTCGACTAAAGATACACGAATCGCGCACGGTTATTTAGCTTGCGGATCGGCATCTGTCCCGGTGAAGCGCCACCTCCCTACGTCGGACGCGCGATGACGAACTGCGCCATCGTGTCAAGCACGTTCTTGGCTTCGGAATCGGGCAGATCGGCAATTGCGCCCTGCGCCTTGTCCACGAGCTGCCGCGCGCGGTCGTGGGCGTACTGAAGCGACTGCGTGGGCAGCAGGAGATTGCGAATGCGCTCGACCTTGTCCGCGTCGCGGCTGGACAGGAGCGAGCGAAGCAGCGCCCCGTGCTCGGGCGGGGCGGTGCGGAGGAAATGGATCATGGGCAGCGTCATCTTGCCCTTCTCCACGTCAATGCCGAGGGTTTTTCCGACCGTCTCGACCTCGCCGACGATGTCGAGGATGTCGTCCTGGATCTGAAACGCGATGCCCAGCGACCGTCCGAAGGTTTCCATTCGCTCGATGACCGCTTCGCCTGCGCCGGCGAACGTGGCGCCAAGCCGGCAGCACGTGGCGCACAGGCTGGCCGTCTTGCGGGTGATGATCTCGAGATACGTCGCTTCGTCGAGGTCGATGTTGTTGCGGTGGTGGATCTGGAGCAGTTCGCCCTCGCACACCTCGTTGGTCGTCCGCGCGATCGTGCGCGACGCCAGTTGCGACTCGAGCCCCGCGCACAGGTGGTAGCTGTGGCTGATGAGATAGTCGCCCAGCAGCACGGCCGCCTCGTTGCCGCGCAGGTGGTTGATCGTCGCCCCCTTGCGCCGCAGCTCAGCCTCGTCGAGCACGTCGTCGTGCACGAGCGTGGCCATGTGCACCATCTCGACGACCGTCGCGATCGTCACATGCGCGTCGGTGAGCTTCCCGCACGCCTGCCCGGACAGCAGCACGAGCATCGGGCGAAGCATCTTGCCCCGGAACCGGCTGACGTGCCTAACCAGCGTGTTGACGGATGGCAGCTCACTGGTGAGTTCATCACTGAAAAGCCGGTCGACCGCTTCGAGCTGCGGTGCAATGCAACCGGTAAGGGTGTTCAACGTGGAAGTCATCTTGATCCGTTCGTCGTTTCGCGGCAATCGTTCCCCGACGCGCGGGATTATAGAAATTGCCGGGTGGACTGCGACTGCGTGCCATAAGTTTCGAAATTATTGAAAAGGAGGAACCGGGACACTTCTTCCGTGAAGCGCCGCCGCTTGCGGCGGGTTATCTCTGCTCGGGGGAAAAGATCCCGCCGCGAGCGGCGTCGCTTCACGCGCGCACGATGCGCCACCTACAATGAGCGGCGATGGACGTGATCTACCTCGATAATAACGCAACAACCAAGCCCGCGCCCGAGGTCGTGGCGGCGATGCTGCCTTATCTCACCGAGTTTTACGGCAATCCGTCGAGCGTCCACCGCTTCGGTCAGCGCGCCCGGCAGGGCATCGACGAGGCGCGGGGGCAGGTCGCGTCGCTGCTGGGCTGCGCCGACACGGAATTGCTCTTCACCGGCGGCGGGACCGAGGCGGTAAACACCGCCCTGCGCGGGCTGCTCGCGGCACGCGCGCCGCGGAAGCGGATCGTCACCACGACCGTCGAGCACTCGGCCACGCGCGAGCTGTGTCAGCAGCTTGCCAAGGAGGGGGCGGAGGTCATCGAAGTTGCGGTTGATCAGCAGGGTGCCCTCGATCTCGATCGACTGGTTGATGCGATCACCGACGACGCCGCGCTCGTGACGATCATGTGGGCGAACAACGAGACCGGCGTGCTGTTCCCCGTGAAGCAGATCGCGGACCTCTGCCGCGCGAAACGCGTCCCGTTCCACTGTGACGCGACCCAGGCGGTCGGCAAGATCCCCGTGAACGTCGCGGAACTCGGCTTCGACGCGATGAGCTTCGCATCGCACAAATTCCATGGCCCCAAGGGCGTCGGCGGGCTGTTCGTCCGCCGGGGGCTGCGCTTCCGCCCGCTGATGATCGGGGGCCCGCAGGAGCGCGGGCGCCGGGGTGGGACCGAAAACGTCCCGGGCTTGATCGGCATGGGTAAGGCGGCGGAGCTGGCGGATGCGGCGCTGGCCCAGATGACGCGCGTCGCGCAACTGCGCGACCGGCTTGAGCGCGAAATCCTTGCCGGCATCGAAGGCGCGCATGTGAATGGTCGCACCGACCAGCGCCTGCCCAACACCACCAACATCGGCTTCGCGCGCCTGGAGGCCGAGGCGATCCTGCTGCTGCTCAGCGAGCAGGGCGTTTGCGCCAGCGCCGGCGCCGCGTGCAGCAGCGGCAGCCTCGAGCCATCGCACGTCCTGCGCGCCATGCGGATCGACGAGCGCATCGCACACGGCGCCGTGCGCTTCAGCTTCTCGCGCTTCACGACCGACGCCGAGATCGACCGGGCGCTGAACGTGCTCCCGCCGGTCATCGAGCGCCTCCGCGCCGTGCTTCCCGTCCGTGCTTAATCGGCGCGCATCGAGCGTGTCGCAGAGCAATGGGGGGAGCCACGAAGAAGATCTTTCTCTTGGCCTTTCCTTCGTGGCCGTCTTCGTGCCTTCGCGTCTTCGTGGCTCTCCTGCTGGACAAACGAACCTCCCGCGCGGACGATTCGCCCGCCCATGCATTGCCTCGCGCTCGTATTGACGGATCACCTTGGTGGACTGATGGTCGTCGGCGCGGCGGTGGCGTTTTACGTCGCGTCGCACGCGGCGGGGGACGCGGTCGCCGATCCCGGCTCAACGATCGTTTCACCCGTCCGCCATGCGCTGGCGCAGTGGGTGTCGATCGCGTGGGTCGCGCTGGTGGCCGTCTGGCTTGATCATGCGGAGATCGCGGTGGGCGTGATCTTTTCGACGGCCGTGGCGGCGCTGTCGCTGCACCTGGGCGTCACCGTCGCCAGCGGGCATGACGCGGCGGCGGGGGCAACGGGGCACGTTGCGGACCACCCCATCGCGCCGTCGCGCGCGTGGGCATTCGTCCTGCCCACGGCGGTGCTGGCGCTGGTCGTTGGCTTCGCCGGAAAGCTCACGCTCTTTCACGCGCTGCTGTTCGCCGTGCAGGGAGTGCTGATCGGCTCGGTCTGGCGCGAGCACGCGAAAGCCGATGCATCGGCGCGGGCACCGGCGCTGCCGGCGACGCGGAAGATGCAATTGGCGCTGGCCATCGTGCTCGGCGCGGTTGGCGCGATTGCCGCCGTCTACGGCGCGGTGCGCATGAGCCAGGAGACGTACATCATGTCGACGGGGTTGATCGCGTCGGCGGCGCTGGGCCCGCTGCTCGTGCTTCCGATGATCGGATCGGCCTCGGTGCTCGCGTCGCACGGGCAAGCGCAGACGGCGGTGGGTGCGTCGGTTGTCATCGTGCTGCTGAACCTCTGCGTGCTGCTGCCGATCGTCGTCGCCGGGTGGCACGTGCGCCAGGCGCTTATGCCGCCTGTTGCCGGCGCGGCGACGACCACCACCACCACGACCCAGCCCGCCACGACGCAGTCCACGGCCGGTGAAATCGTCCCCGAGTCCCTCGACGAACGACTCGACGACGAATATGCCGTCGCCGAGGCGGCGATGGTCGATGACTTCCCCAGGGTGCTCACGTTCCCCATCGCCGTCTGGCGGATCGACACCGTGCTGCTGATCCTCCTGGGGCTGTACCTTCTGCCCGTCTCGTTTGGGCTCTGGGAGATTCGCAAAAGCGAAGGGCTGCTGTTGATCGTCGTCTACGCCGCCTACCTGATCGCGACGACCCTGCTGGGCCGGCGCTGGGGCTGACGCGCGGCGAGCCCGCTTCAGCGGGCGGGTTTCCCGGCGTGCGGGCGGGATTCCGGTGGATGCGTGCAGGGTTCCCATATCCCAACTTGACCCCACCCCACCCCGCTTCTAGAGTCGAGGCAACCCATGATCACCCAGCTCAGCACCGATCAAATCAACCGTTACAAGCGCCACCTGCTCCTCCCCGAAGTCGGCGTGGAGGGTCAGAAGAAACTGCTCAACGCCAGGGTGCTCTGCATCGGCGCGGGCGGGTTGGGCTGCCCGATCTCGCTGTACCTCGCCGCCGCCGGCGTGGGGACGATCGGGCTTGTCGACATCGATGTCGTCAGCCCGTCGAACCTCCAGCGCCAGATCCTCTTCGGCGTCAGCGACGTCGGCGCCGACAAGGTGACGGCCGCCGCCAGGCGCCTCCGGGACGTCAACCCGGACTGCAACGTGGTCGAGCACAAGATGATCGTGAACAGCTCGAACGTGATGGAGCTGATCAAGGATTACGACATCGTCATCGACGGCACGGACAACTTCCCCACGCGCTACTGCGTCGGCGACGCGTGCGTGATCGCGAAGAAGCCAAACGTCTACGGCTCGATCTTTCGCTTCGAGGGCATGGTGACGGTGTTCGCATCGCACCTGGAGAACCCGCTGCGCCCCGGCGAGCGCGGGCCATGCTATCGGTGCATGTACCCCGAGCCGCCTGACCCCGGCAGCGTCCCCAGCTGTGCCGAGGGTGGCGTGATCGGCGTGCTGCCCGGCATCATCGGCACGCTCCAGGCCAACGAGGTGATCAAGCTGATCCTTGGCGTCGGCACGCCGGCGATCGGGAAACTCACCACGTTCAGCGCGATGGATTTGGAGTTCCGCACCTTCAAGCTCCGCCGCGACGCGACGTGCCCCGTCTGTGGCGACCATCCCACGATCATGGAACCGATCGACTACGAACAGTTCTGCGGCGTCCCCGCGATGGATCCGAAATCCCTCGAAGAAACCCAACGTGAAGTGCACGACGCCAAGAGCAAAGCCCACGGCTCAGCCGCGGGCTTGCCCAAATCCGACCCGTCCCTGGACGAACAAGGTCTCCCCCCGGGCTACCGCTTTAACCCGCAGTGGGAAGTGACGCCGCGCCAAGTGAAGTCGCTGCTCGATGCGAAGAAGGAGTTCGTCTTCATCGACTGCCGCCTTCCCAACGAGCACGCCATCACGCACATCGAGGGGACAAAGCTCATCCCCCTCCAGCAGATCGGCCAGCAGATCGGCGAGCTGCGCGGCAATGAGGACAAGCAGGTGATCGTCCATTGCCGCAGCGGCGCGCGCTCCCTCCAGTTCGCGCAGATCCTCCAGCAGCAGGGGTTCAAGGACGCAAAGAGCATGGCCGGCGGAATCCTCCTCTGGAACAAGGACGTGAACCCCGGCGGGCCGCAGTATTAAGCCGACGAATTGTTACCACGGAGAGCACGGAGTTCGCGGAGAAAAAGAGCGAAGCTCAAAGAACATTCTCCGTGATCTCCGTGGTGAACCGCTTGCGACGCTATGCACGGCGCAGGAGATTGCTAAAATCCCCGCCCCGGTGATTTTTGGAGTGGTCAGCAACACGGAAGGACGCGCAGACGCCATGAGGGCGGCGGCTCGGGTGTTGCGCGAATCGGGGGCCGAGCTGATCTTCCACGTCGGCGACGTCGGCGGGCGACACGTGCTCGATGAAATGAAGGACATCGACGCCGCGTTCGTGTGGGGCGACACCGACAAGGACCGCATGGGACTGCTCCGCCACGCCCAGCGCATCGGCGTCGCGTGCTACGGCGTGCTCGCGGACGTCGACTTCGACGGCAAGCGCCTCGCGTTCCTCCACGGCGACGACAGGAAACTTCTTCAAAAGCTTGTCGCCGAGCAGCAGCACGACTTCGTCATCTGGGGTCACAGCCCCGAGGGCGAGGACCGCAAGGTCGGCAGGACGCACGTTATCCACCCCGGCTCGCTGTACGGCGGAACGAGCAGAAAAGTCGCGCTGATCGACACCGAAGCCAATGCGGTCGGTATTCTCACGGTTTGACGAATGCGCAGGCAGCGACCCTATGCTGACTGGCGCGATCTCACGTTTTGGATCGCCTTGCGCAGCGCCTTTGCGAACTCCGCGAAGCTTAAATCCTCCCGCGCGAGCACTTCAAGGTCGATCTGTAGTATCCGTCACCGTGCTGTGCGGCACGACGCAACTTCACTTCCAGAACCTGCGTAAAGCTCATGTCATCCCGGAGTGCCCATCGTATGTCATCGCCGTCGAACAGGAGGACGTTGATCTGTTTGCCGTACCGAAGCACGTCTGCGATGGTCGATGGAAAGCCGTTCACCGAGACGAAGACGCCGACTCATCCCACCGTTTTTGGAACGTTCCCTTGTCCACGATGTGACTGAGCTTAAGTGAACCGCTTCACGATGATCGTGTCGTTCTGCCCGCCAAATCCGAAGCTGTTGCTCACCGCGACGTCAACTCGCGCCTTGCGGGCCTTGTTCGGGACGTAGTCGAGGTCGCACTCGGGGTCGGGCGTTTCGTAGTTCGTCGTCGGCGGAAGCACGTTGTCGCGGATGGCAAGCACGCAGCAGATCATCTCGACCGCACCGGCGGCGGCGATGAGGTGGCCCATCATCGACTTGATCGACGAGACGGGGACGTTTTTCGCGTGATCGCCGAAGACGCTCTTGATGGCCGTCGTCTCGTTGCCGTCGTTCTCTTTCGTGCCGGTGCCGTGGGCGTTGATGTAGTGCACATCCATCGGCGAAATGCCGGCATCTTCCATCGCGCACTGCATGGCGACGATCGCGCCGCGGCCATCGGGATCCTGGTCGGTGATGCGGAACGCGTCGGCGGTCGAGCCGTAGCCGACGACCTCGGCGAGAATTGTCGCGCCGCGCTTCTGCGCATGATCGAGCGTTTCCAGGATGACCATTCCCGCGCCCTCGCCGAGAACGAACCCGGCGCGGCTGGCTTCGAATGGGCGGCTGGCGGCGCGGGGGTTTTCGTTGAGCGTGGACAGCGCGGTGAGCCGATTGACACCGGTGACGCCGAGCACGTGGATCATCGAGTGGGCGCCGCCGCCGATCATGACGTCGGCGTCGCCTCGGCGGAGGATTTCCGTGGCCTCGCCGATCGCCTGCGTGCTGGCGGCGCAGGCGGTGAGGCAGTTCATCGCCGGCCCGCGCGCGCCGGTGAACAGCGCCAGGTGCGAGAGCGGCATGTTTGGCTCCTGCTCCAGCTCCCCCATCACGCTCATGCGCTCGCGGGCGATCTGTGCCCACTTCACCGCGTCGACCTGCTGGGCGTCAGGCTTCCACGACGTCAGGGCGGCGCCGGAATAGGCGTCGAAGTCGAGCGACCCTTCGCCCGAGCCGAGGTAGATGCCGACGCGGTCGAGGTCGAGTTCCGCTGCGTGCAGCCCCGCCATTGTCCACGCCTGCGCGCACGCCCCCAGCGCGAACTGCGTGTTACGCCCGCCTTGCGCGTGCTCGGCGGCCCTCTCGCCCAGATGGTCGGCGAGGTTGAAGTTTTTTACCTCCGCCGAGAACGTCGTGGGGAACGTGCCGGCGTCGAAGAGCGTGGTCTTGGCGATGCCGGTCTCGCCGTCGAGCAGTTGCTTCCATACGGTGTCGATGGAATGCCCCATCGGCGTGATCCAACCCAGACCGGTGATGACGACTCGGTTCATGCTTGAACTCACGCAGACTTCTGATGCTTGGCGAGAAGCTTCCGCAGTTGCGGAAGAAGACTTTGCGGGACTTCCAACCAAACCTCCGTGTCGTTCTTCTTCGGAGCGGCGATATCACCGATCAAGTCTTCGTTCTTTCGATCGTCATAATACTTGGCCACGGCCATCGCTCGCTTGTAGTTCCATCCCGGAGGATAGACGTTCGGATCTTTTTGCCGCGTTTTCCTTCGTGCTGTTTTCATCGTCGGCTTCTCCTGCGCCTGCGTTTACGCAGCGCCTTTAACGCCTTCGGTGACAGATCGTAGGCGGTTACGACGAGAATGGAATCGTCCGATTCGTTCAGGCGATAGACGACGCGTAAATAGCGGCCGTCTGCCGATTGACCTTCGGCCATTCTCGCACCGTCTTCGGCGGAAACATCAGCCTCGCCATTTCGAAGTACATCGCGCGCCTGGCGTTCGCTCACCCCATGCCGGTCAATGTGGGGAAGCCCGGTGTCGCGGTCGATGAGGAATCGAACTTCCATATTCCGCCTCTTTGTCGAGATCAGACTCTCCTGAACACCAGCGCCGCGTTCTGCCCGCCGAGGCTGTAGACGCTGGTGACGGCGATGTTGACGCCCGCGTCGCGCGTCTCGGGCGACACGTTGAGCTTTCGGCCGTCGAGCGCCCTGTGCGTATTGATCGCGGGCGGGATCTTGCCGTCATGCACCGCGAGCACGGCGGCGACGGCTTCGACGCCGTTGCCCGCCGCCAAACTTCCCGTTTGTGCTTTGATCGTCGCCAGCGGCACGCGTTCGAGCCCGCCGCCGAAGACTTGCGTCAGGCCGTTCAGCTCCGCGCGGTCGTGGGAGAGGATGCCCAACCCGCAGGGCAGGAGCAGGTCAACGCCGGCGGGGGGGATGTTGGCGTCGGCGAGCGCTTTGCCGATGGCTTTTCCGTAGCTGTGGCCCGTGGGGTCGGGGTCGGTGACCTTGTGCGTGTCCTGGCTGGCGCCGAAGCCGACGAGTTCGGCGTAGATTTTCGCGCCGCGACCTTTGGCGTGTTCGTACTCTTCGAGGATGAGCAGCCCGCCGCCCTCGCCGGCGGCGGTGCCGTCGGCGCCATCGTCGAACGGGCGGACGGCGGTTTCCGGCGTGTCGTTGTGCGTCTCGGTGAGCCGGCCAAGCAGCGACTGGCGCATGATGCCCATCGGGTTGACCTTCGATTCCGCGCCGCCGCAGATCGCCAGGTCCGCCTTGCCGCGCTGGATCGTGCGGAACGCCTCCCCGATCGCCAGATGCGAGCTGGCGTCGGCGCAGGTGATCGTGTTCGACGGGCCTTTCAGCTCGTGGATGATCGTCACGTGGCAGGAGAGCATGTTCGGCAGATATTTCAGGAGCCACAGCGGGGTGAGCTGGTGCAGTCCTTCGGCGCCCCATTTGTGCAGGTCTACCTGGTTCCCGTCGCGCGCCACGTGCAGCGCCGCCGTCAGCTCGTTCAGATCGCAGCTGATAAGCCCCGCGCCGATGTTGCAGCCGAACCGGCCAGGGGTGATCTCCGGCGCGTCGGTATAGGCCTTGGTCTTCAGACCGGCGTCCTTCATCGCATCGTCGGCGGCGACAACGGCCAGCTCGATGTCGCGGGCCATCACCTTCGTCGCTTTGCGGTAGCTCTTGGGGACATACTCGCCGATCTTATACGCGGGGACTTCCCCGGCGATCTGCGACGGGAACCCCGCCGGGTCGAAGAGGCTTATACGGCGCACGCCGACCTTCCCCGCGAGCAGGTTTTCCCAGAACGCTTTCGCCCCAATGCCGATGGGGGAAATGGCGCCAACGCCGGTGACTACGACTCTACGCATCGCTGTGCTTTTCTCTTGGCGTGGGCCTCGAGCAGATCGTCAATTCTAGGTGCAAGCTCCTGAAGGGCGCGAACAAGAAACGCGACATACGCGTCAACTGAGCACTTCGGGCCTAAACCGCTCGTGAACTTTACCGCACACAGACATTCCACGGCCTCTGTCGATAAAAGGCCATGCGCCGTAGCTTCGACATCACATTGTCGATTCAACGAACGTCTCAGCAAATCGAGCAACTCTGCCTTAAGGTTCAACACTTCGCGAAGCTCGGCTTGTCTTGCCAAGTCTTTATCGATGCTTCCTTCGTAAGGAAACACCTCAACATCAAGTTGAAGCTCGCCCGGCTTTCTCGCCTCAAGATGGATGTCAATCCCTCTTACGCCAGGCGCTGGCAGGGGCAGCATCCACGCGGATTTGGAAATCTTCATCCCGTCGTTGCGAGTGCTGCCGCGCCCATAGGTCTCAATGCGATCAAGGCCTTGCCGCGCCAACTCTTTCTTCAAATCCGCGCGCTCGACAACGGCATTAACGAAATCGAGATCGTTCATTGCGCCCGTTGCGATCAGATGGAGATAGACGATCGGGTGCGATACGTCTTGAGCAGTTCCGTGAACTGCTCCGTGAACACGAAGTTGTGTTCCGGGAATTCTAGGCCGGCCATGTTCTGGTCGATGTGGCTGAACATCAGCTCGATCTCGGCGACCAGTTCGTCACCCGTCTTGACCGTACCGATGATCGACGCGCCTTGTTCGCTCAACTGTTCGATCGTGGCCTGAAAGACGATCGTGTCCCCTGGCCGGACGAGTCGGTGGAACGTCGCGCGGCCGATCTTGGCGAGGATGACCTTTTCTTCAAAGTTGCGCGCCTCACCAACGAGGATGCCGGCCGTCTGGGCCATCCCTTCGACGATCAGCGAGTGCGGCACGATCGGGAACGCCGGGTACAGGTCGTGCAGGTGCTCCTCGGCGAGCGAAACGTTCTTCATCGCCGTCGCACTCGTGCGCGGCGTGAACTCGATGAACTTGTCGATCCAGATCCAACGCATGTCGAGGGGCAAGGGGAGAGGGGAGAGGGGCGAGAGGAAGGCCTTTGCTTGCCCCTCGCCCTTGCCCCTGACCCCTGCTTATGCTGCCGCCACTTTCGTCTCAATGTAATTCACGATCGTGTCGACCGTGAAATGCATCTTGTTGATGTCCGGGTCCTGCTCCAACTGTGAGAAGTCCATGTGCGGCATGCGCTTTTTCAGCTCCTCCATCCCGGCGGGGGTGATGCGGCCGCCTTGGACGTACTGCTGATTGCTGAACACGTCCTCGGGAAACATCTCGCCGCGCGGGATCTTGATGGCGAACGCCTTCTCCAACCGGAAGACGATGTCGAGGAAGTCGATGCTCTCGGCGCCGAGGTCGCCGCGCAGCGTCGCCGTGGGGGTGACCTCGTCCTCGTCCACGCCAAGGGCATCGACGAGAACGCCTTGAACTTTCTTGTAGATTTCGTCTCTCGACATTAGTTTTCCTCTGTCATTGGTCACTGGTCATTCGTCACTTGTCACTGGTCAGGGAAAAGCGTTTCCTTCCCTGACCAGTGACAAGTGACCAGCGACAAGTGACTTTCCAATCACGTTCCATCGTGCCCGATTGTGTTCCGCCAATCGCGCGTCCATCGCCGCCAGCTCCGGCTGCTTGTCGGCGAGGTTGAAGTACGCCAGCTCGACGCGCGCCTGAAGCGCCTGCTTGTCCCCGACCGTTCCGGTCGCTTTGAACGATGCGCCGGCGTCGGTCATCTTGTTCAGCTCCACCTCGACGCGCAGGAAATTCCCCGGCGCGACGAAGTGCCCGTACTTCACGTTCTTCGCTTCCTTCAGCACCGCCATCGACTTGGCGAAGTCGCTGCGGTGGTGCAGCAGCCACGCCGCCGCCTGCGTGATCGCTTCGAGCATGAGGACGCCGGGCAGGACGGGGAACGTGGGGAAGTGATCCCCCAGGTATTCCTCGGCCAGGCTGACGTACTTCACGCCGACGATCCGGTCGTCGCCGAGGTGCTCGATCCTGTCGATCAGGTTGAACTTCACGCTTCTCCGCAGGCTGTGTCCCCGACGGCAACTGTTGGAAAGGGCAGTTTTTATCGGTGGTAGGGGTGGTTTGCAAGTCGGGGGAGGTGAGGAACCGCAGATGAACGCGGATAAGAATAAGGGGAATTGGAAACCGCGCTTTGTTGTTTCTCCCGACTTACCCGCGTTCATCTGCGTTCATCAGCGGTTAATTCACTCCAATGACTTCGCGGATGATGATCCCGACTTCGACGTAGGCGTTGCCCCACGCGCCGGAACGGAAGAAGCGGGTGGGGGCGCGGGGGTCGCCGATGAACGGACGCAAGACCCAGCCCATCTGGATGCCGACGAAGGCGAAGACGATCAGCCACGCGCGCAGGAGCAGCCGGTGCTTCGGGTTTCGCTCGATCAGCGGGCTGTACAACCGCCGGAGCAAAAACTGCGCCCCGACGCTGGCGACGCCGAACATCAGACCGTTGAACAGGATTGCTTCGCGGTAGCCGGCGATGGAGTAGTACCACACGCCGGTGAGGGGCGCAAGCGAGGCGAGGATGATCGTCAGCGCCGCCTGGGTCGCGACGAGCGCGCGGATCGCTTCGCCGAAGTCGTCGCGAACGCCCAGCAGCGTGTTCAGCACGAAGAAGCTCGGCAAACTGATGGCGAACGTCAGCAGCAACAGCAGCGGGACCTTCGTCGCCGAAAAGACCATCTGCATAACGCGCGGCCCTTGCGGCCCGGCGTACGTGCCCATCACCGCGCCGTACGCCAGGCCGAAGATCAGCACGAGCAGCGCCAGCTCGGCGAGCGTCCGCCAGGGCGCGCGCTCGCCGAGCGGGATCGTCCGCGATCGCAGCAGGTCGGCGGGATGCAGCAGCAGCGACGTCATGCGTATCGACACCGTCATCCCCGGGTGATTCTCACACTCAAAACGTTCAGAACAGGTCTTTAATTTTCTCCATCACGTCGATGAAGAAGTTCGACGCCCGAGGCCGAAACCAGGCGAACTTCAAATCGGGGTCGCCGATGAACGGGCGGAGGATCCAGCCCATCTGCGCGCCGACCAGCCCGAAGTGATCACCCAGATCCGAAACACCGCCTTGACGTGCGGCCCGAGCACGTGCCCTTCCATTCGATCGAGCGCGCCCGCGGGCGGCGTCGGCGTCGATGCGAACGTCGGCGCGGACATCGGCGCGGGCGCAGGCGCGGGCGTCGCCTCCGGCAGGGGAGGCGCCACGGACGGCAGGGCGTCGGTGGGCTGCTCCCATGCCGCGACGCGCGCCGCGTCCTCGACCCTGCTGATGCGGTGCAGCGTCTGAAGCAGGAACGAGAGCCCGAGGAAGCCGCAGATCGCGAAGACGAGCACATTCAGCAGGACCATGAACGGGTAGCTCGTCGTGCTGAACGAGAAGAACAGCACGATCGTGCCCATGGACGCAAGCACGGCCATCATCACCGCCAGTGCGGCCGCGAGCAGGCGCAGCAACGAATCGGCGCGCAAGCGCGAGCCGACGAGCGCGTTAAAGACGTACAGCGACGGGAACGTGATCGCGAGGGTCAGCAGGAACAGCGCCGGCACCTTTAGCGCGCTGGCGATGATCTGCCGCGCGTCGCCGCTGCCCGAGCCGGTGACGGCGAACGCGCCCATGCACGCGCCGTAGAAGACACCGAGCACCGCCAGCATGGCCGTGAGTCCGCCGGCCGAGATTTCGATGCGCCCGCCGCGCAATTCGGACGGACGGGTGGCGTCGCCGCGAAGGATGCGATCCAACTGCCGCAGTGCGTTCTTCATCAATCAACCCCAAACGACGGGCCGGCGCGGGTGCAAATGATAACCGATGGGGCCGGTTCCCAAAAGAAGCACCGTTTTCACAGCGGCGTCGGCCGCTTGAGCGGCCATGTTTTTGGTTATTCAGAGGGTTCCCAAATAAAAGAATCGTGTCCAGTTTGCGAGGACAGGGCTTCAAATGGACCGAGTCGCGAACGCATCGACTATCGACGATATTTTCGTGGCGGGGACTGGGAGAGCATTGGCCGCGTTTTGATCGGGGGACGACCTTGGGGTCATCCTGACCTCGCCGCGCCCGGCGGCGGGGCTGCTGTGAGGTGCGGCCAAACGTCGATCCGGCCACGAGTTGGCCGCGTTTTCGCCAGGGGTCACGCGAAAAATAAGGAGTTATGAACGTCTACCCTCCCGGCCGGGCGAGTGGGAGATCGCCAGCAACCAAGCCGCAAGGAAAACTCCATCGGCGGCCGGCGGTCGCGGTGTTCGCTCGCGTCTTCGCCATCGCAGGAACAACATCCTCTGACGCCTTGACAGGACGACGCAACTCACGACAATGCCCCGTCCTCATTTTCCGGAGAAAGCAGTCAATGTACGCGATCATTGAAGACAGTGGACGGCAGTTCAAAGTGAGCAGCGGCGACACCATCCTGATCGACCGCGAAGCGGGCGACGAGAAGTCGATCAAGTTCGACCGCGTCCTGCTTGTGGCCGGCGAGGGCGAGCCGCGCGTCGGCGCCCCGCTCGTGAGCGGCGCGACCGTCAGCGCCGACATCATTGGCGCCGAAAAGGGCCCGAAGATCGACATCGTGAAATACAAGCGCCGCAAGGGGTACCATAAGAAGATCGGCCATCGCCAGCAGGCGCTGCGCGTGAAGATCACGGGGATCACCGTTTAATCGGACGCGATCTTCGATTCACCACGCCAATGAAAAGGGCGGTCCCGCAGGGGATCGCCTTCTTCGTTTCCCCTGATGGCGCGGGCGCCGTCACGCGAGTGTGCCCGTTTTTCCGGGAAGACGTTCATTTTGCGGGCACGTCGCATTTATAGCGTCCTGCTCTGTTTTCTCCGGTCTTCGTCGCGCCGTCGCGATCGTCGCGGTGAATCTTGAGCTTGAGCTTGAGCTCGACGCGGTGAAAGGCGACAAAAGGCGATTGACCGCGACGATCGCGACGGCGCGACGAAAACATCGGTTGGCGCTTGATTCGGGATGTGCCCGTTGCTTCTGCCGGCTTGGGCGGGTTTATTCTGATCGATTTCAGACACGTCCGGAAAAAACGGGCACGCTCTCATGCGTGGCGAGCAATGCGGGGGCAAGACGAACAAGTTTCCTGGGAGTAGCATGGTTCGCTGAGTGGAGTTGGCCGTACCGGGGTGTCACATGATGCAGCTCGAACCGTTGGACGCGCGAACGCTGTTTGCCTTCGGGTCGCTCGATCCGTCGTTCGGGGAAGGCGGACACGTCGCCACGCTGCACGAGGCCGAATACGTCAGCGCGCAGCGCACGCTGGTGCTGTCGAACGGGCGGACGATCATCGCCGGCATTGGCGGTCAAGACGACGATCGCGGGTGGGCCGTGCGCCGCTACCTTCCCAACGGAAAACCCGACAAGAGCTTCGGCGACAACGGGAAGTTTTCGTTCGGCGACCTCGTTAACCAAGCCGAGGGCATCGCGTTCGTCGCCGAAGCCGCCGACGGCGGGATCTTTGTCGCAGGGAAAGCAAAGCTCCACGCCGAAGACGCAGCCTCCGGCGACGGGACCGTCCTGGTGGCCAAGCTGACGCGAAGGGGCGACGTCGACCGGAAGTTTCTCGCCTTCGGCGCCAGCAACGTGCACCGGCCGGGTTTCTTCCGCGTGGGCGACGGGGTCATGACGAACGTGCGCGGCGGGAAGCTGTTCGTCGCGACCAATCCATCCTGGAAAAATCCTGAACTGCTCTTCAGCCGCTATAAACCCACCGGACAGCTCGACAAATCGTTCGGCGCCGCCGGGTGGCTCACAGGCCCGAAACTGGCTATTCCCACGGCGCCGATCAACCCGATCGGCAAGCTGCCGTTCTCGTACCGCGGCAACAGCGGGATCACCGCGCTGGCCGAAGCGCCCGATGGATCGACCGTTGCCGCGGGGTACTACGTCTACGCGCGCGGCGCCGCGACGGACGACGGCGCGGGCTACGTGTCCGCGTCGCTGCCGTACTTCATCCGCATCAGCGCGACCGGCCAGGTGATCAATACCAAGGTCCATACCCTCGACATCGACAAAGGCCAGACCTCGCGCTACCGCGGCCTGAGCGTCGCGCCCCAGCTCATGAAGATCTCGGCCGACGGCAAGATCTACGTGCACGGCAACAGGGGGGTGATCGTGCGGCTCAACCCGGACTTCTCGCTCGACACGACATGGAGCGAAGACGGCATCGCGTCGGTCATCGCGCCCGCCGCCGACCCGCGCATCGGCGAGTTCGCCGCGAACCTCGCCGACATGGAGATTCAGGCGGACGGGGGCGTGCTGGGGGTCGTGATGGGCAAGCTGCGTCCCGGGAAACCCTCCGCGGGCAACCCGATCCTCCTGCGCTTCGGCGCCGACGGCACGACCGAAGCCGCCATGACGCTCGACGTGCCCCCGGGCGCGCCGCGGGCCGGCGCCGGCGATCGAACGCTGAACGCGGTCGAGATCGCGCCTGACGGCACGATCCTCGTGGCCGGGGAGTCGGTGCCGCTCGGGCGAATCATCAGCAACGCCGACGCGCCCCCCGGGCGCTTCACGGGCGACGGCAGCATCACGGGCATACACGCCGCCAGCGGCTACAAGTTCGACAACGTCTGGCGCGACAATGAATGCGCCACGGGCTCGACGATCGACAAAGGCGACTTGCAGATCCTCACCCCCGGCGGGGGCCGGCTGACCGCACGCGTCATCAGCCGGACGCAGCGGTCCGACGGCTCGCTTCTCGTCCGCTACCGCACGAGCGCGGCCCACGACGGCAACCCCGCGAACGGCCAACAGTCGCTGGGCGTGCTCGGCGCCCGCATCGCCGACGTCGCCGGCGCCCTCGCCGCCGGCCGGACGCTCGGGACGTTTTCCGTGCGCGTGTCGCACCCAATCCTCTCCACCGCCGAGCTGGCCGTGGGGTTCAGCCGCGACCGCGCGTACGAACAGCGCGTGCACTGAACGCGATCAGGAAGACGCGGGAGGCGTTGACGGGTGCGGTGTAGGGTCTTCTCGCACCAGCCCCGGCCGCTGGCGAAGCGGAGCGCACGCGGCCGATAACGATCACATGACCGCTGCGCTCCTGCTGCTCGTCTCCAATATCTTCATGACCTTCGCATGGTACGGCCACCTCAAATACAAGAGCGCGCCGCTGTGGATCGCCATCCTCGTCAGTTGGGGCATCGCATTTTTCGAATACTGCTTCCAGGTTCCCGCCAACCGCATCGGCCATGGACAGTTCACGGCCACGCAGTTGAAGATCATGCAGGAGGCGATCACGCTGATCGTGTTCATCGTGTTCGCCAAGCTGTACTTCGAGGGCGAACCGATCAAGTGGAACTACCTCGTCGGCATGGCACTGATCTTCCTCGCGGCGTTCGTCGTGTTCTACGAGTGGAAATGAGCGTGACGCAACTTAGCCCTCTTCTTCCCCGCCTCCGGCCTCGGAAATTTCTTCGGCCGGGGCTTCTGAATCTTCGGGCGGTGCGTCTTCAGCCGTGGCGTGGAGCTTGGGCTTCATCAACTCGCCCAGCAGCACGGTTGCGAATGACCCCGCCGGGAGCGTGAACGCGACGGTCACATGCGCGCCGTGGTCGTCGACGCCGGACTCGATCTGCACGTCCTGCGGCTGCACGCGCAGCGGGCGACGGGCGCCCTTTACCTTGTGCTTGCCCGCCTGACGGAACGATTCGGGCGTGAGGCCGGACGCGGCAAGCACCTCCTGCTCGACGCGCAGCGGCTCGCCTGCGGGCATGGTCATGCGGTAGCCGATGAGCGGGCCGGTGGGGCTGATCTCGAAGGTGTCGGCGCGCGCCTGCTCGGTTGCAGCGCTTTCGACGTGGAAGCAGGCGCCGTTCTCATGTTTGTATGCGAGGTCGCCGTCCATCAGACGATCGAGCGACTGGATGCGTTGCGACAGCACGTCGTTGAACATCTTCGATTGCAGCGCCGACACCCACAGCCGGCGGATCTTCTCGTCGATCATGCGCACGGCCGCGCCGGGGCGGCGCTCCTTGGCGAAGCGCGCGAGGATGCGCCGTTCCATCCCGCTGCGGCGGGGGAACAGCCGCATGGCGTTGGGGAAATCACCGGCATCGAAGGCGCGTCGCGCGTCGAGCGCGTCCCTGTCGTCGATCGCCGGATCGGGCGAACCGAGCAGCAGGTGAAGAATCTCTTTGTTGTCCCCGCGAATCAGCGCCGCGCCGATGCGGTCGTTGTCGTTGCGCCGGCCGAAGCGCTGCTCGCCGAAGTAATTCGGCATCCCGCGCCGGCGAATTTCGTCGATGGCGGGGCGCAGCTTCACGACTTCCGTCGGATCCACCTCGCGGATCTTGATCGCGAACCGGTTGCCCGACAGATGCCCCAGCCGCAGCTTGTTCTCGTGGCGGATCGCCCAGTTGATCGTCACGTCGGGCACGCGCAGGTCCATCACCGCCTGCTCGGTCGTGCCGACGATCGACAGCACCTGCCGGCTGACGGCTCGGGCGTCCTTCAGCCCGGCGAAGCCGATGTCGCGCGACGACACGCGCAGCGCGTCGGCGATGCGGTTGACGGCCTCGAACGTCGTGAGATTGACCTTCTGAATCTCCGCGTAGACGTGCTCACCGGTGCCGGCGGGCTCGTAGAGCGGGATCTCCTGGACAAAAAAGTCCTCCGCGCGGTTCTTGATCGTGCCCCCGATGCCGGGGAAATCGGTTGTGAGGTAGGGAAGGTTCATCGCTTCTTGCGTGCCAGGATGACAGAGTCAATGAGGGATGCAAAGGGTCAATTCAATCGCACAGTCCGTACCGTTGCAGCGCCGCGTGCACGCCGTGATCGTTATTTGAGGGGGCGACCCAGTCGGCGACGTCTTTCACGACCGGGTGCGCGTTGTCCATCGCCACCGCAACCCCGGCCAGTTGCAGCATACCGACGTCGTTGGGCGCGTCCCCGATCGCCAGCACCTGCGACATCGGCACCCCGTAATGGTTCGCGACCTTTTTCAGCGCGACGGCCTTGCTGACGCGCGGGTCCA
The DNA here is from genome assembly GCA_038233535.1 of Tepidisphaerales bacterium. Lineage (GTDB taxonomy): Bacteria > Planctomycetota > Phycisphaerae > Tepidisphaerales > Tepidisphaeraceae > DASYWJ01. The sequence continues at coordinate 18,707 of JBBSLV010000008.1, forward strand.
TGATCTGGAGCAGGTCGTCATCCGTCTTCACGATGGTCACGTCATCGATGAATTGCTCGACGAGCAGCGCCTCCAGGCGCAGGATGATGCGCGGCTCGGCGAGGAGCATCAGCTTGGTGATGTGCTGTGCGCAGATGTCCTCGAGCGGCGCGATCACGTCGGGCTTGAACAGCCGGCCGGTCTCGGTTGTGTGCGACTGGTCGGCGCGATCGGTGCACCACTTGTCGAGCACCTCGCACGTGACAATCACCTCGTCGAACATGTCGCGCGAGAGGTCGACAATGTTGCGGACGAGCGACCCCTTCAACGGCCGGTGGTAGATCGGGCGCTGGTTCGGCTCGTCCCAGATCAGAGCCCCGTTGTAGTTGATCTGCCACGTGTCAAGCCCGAGCGACTTGTACACCTGCCGCACGCTGCGCGGCGGGCGCGCCGACGCGATGACGACCTTCACGTCGCGCCGCGGCAGGCAGCACAGCGCCTCGCTCGTCTGCTCGCTCACCCGCTTCGAGTCGTTCAGCAGCGTGCCGTCGAGGTCAATCGCGACGAGGCGCACCGGGCCCACCGGCGCTTCCGGCGCTGCGGGCGCGAGCGGAATCACCGGCACCGCCGGATCGGGTGAGGTTGTTGCCGGGCTTTGCTGCCGCATGAGGGCGGATTCTAGGCGCGCCGTCGCGACGGCGGAAGGTGAGGAAAATCCACGGTCACGAATCGGACATGATTTCCCGCGCCGCCAGGAAGACAACATGCACCGCAACGACGGGTTTACCGGTCGCCGCGCTCACGGCCTGGCGGTACAGCTCCATCTGCGGGCGGTAAAATTCGATTCTGCCGGCTAGCGCGTCGGCGGGGATCGCGTCGGTCTTGTAGTCGACCACCTCAAGCCCCGCGTCGGTCTCGACGAGCACGTCGATGCGGCTGCGGATCATCACGCGGTCCATCGGATCGGCCGGTGCGAGGGTCGTGCCGTCGGCGGCTTCAGCGTCGCGCGGAAAATAGATCGGCAGCTCGCGCCGCAGGCGCGAACCGTGCTTTCGCAACTTCTGTCCCAGCGGTGTCGACGCGAACCACGCGATCGTCTCGGCCACCACAACCGCTTCGGCGGCAGGGGAGATCAGCCGGCGCTGCACGAGCCGGGCGACCTGCCCGCGCACGTCGGCGACATCGCACGGGCGCGAGAAGTCGAGATGCTGGAGGACGAGGTGGTGGGCGGCGCCGACGTCGGTTGCGGTGGGCTTCAGGTCGGTGGACGCGCTGCGCGGCGCCTGGAGGACGCGGTCGAACGCGACGACCCCGCCACGCGATGACTTGGTTCCGATGGGGGCGCTGCGCCCGTGCTTCGACAGATCACTGACCGACGCGGCCGCCGCGACGTCGGCGAACGGCGCGTGCGGTCGCTTGAACGTCAGTTGGCGGATAATCGTTTCCGCCTGCGCGTTCTGCGGGGGCGGGGGATCGAACGGTTGTAGGTCAACGAGTTGCTGAAGGCGCGGTGATGGTTTGGGCCGCAGGTCTTCCGGGCTCGGCCAGGACGCGACGGCGTCGGGCGCGTGTTGCATAAGGTGGATCGGGCCATCACCCGGCGACGACGTCGCGGCGGCGACGGGGCCCAGCCAGTCGAGCATCGTTCCCGCGCCGAGCACCACGTCGGCCGGCAGCGCGCCGGCATGGCCGGACCAGCGCGTGGACCACGTCTCGCAGGCGTTCTCGCGGCACGTTCCGATCAGGATGAGATGCTCCTTCGCGCGCGTCATCGCGACGTACAGCACGCGCAGTTCCTCGGCCAGGCTCTGCTGCCGCAGCCGGTTCTGCACGAGCATCGACGCCAGCGACGGGTAGCGGATGCGCCGCGCCTCGTCGGCCACCGAAAAACCCGGCCCGGCGTGACGGTCAATCAGAATCGACCCCGCGCAGTCGGCGAGATTGATGCGCTTGCCGAGATCCGGCAGGATCACGACGGGGAATTCCAGCCCTTTCGACGCGTGCACGCTCATGATCCGCACGACATCGTCGGCGGCGCCGGCGACGCTCGGCTGGCCGAGATCCGATTCGTCGCGGAGCTGCTCGAGGAAGCCGAGGAAGCGCGCAAGACCCTGTTTCTGGAAAGAGCCGAACTGGCGAGCGCGCTCGTGCAGGTCGATGAGATTTGCGACGCGCTGCTCTCCGCCGAGTAAGCCGGCGCAGAACGCGAGGTAGCCGGTCTCCTGGTAGATCGTCCAGAGCACTTCCGCCAGCGGCCGGCGCTGCGCGAGCGTGCGCCAGCGCGTGAGGTGGCCGAGAAAATCGGAGAGTTTCGCGGCGAGCTCGTCGTGATGGTCATTCTTGTAGCGCGCCACCGCTTGATGAAACGCGACGGGCTCGCCGCTGTTGTAGGCGAGGCGGATGCGGGCGAGCGAATCCTCCGGCTCCGGCAGCGCCGCCAGCGGGCTGCGGAGCACCGCGGCGAGCGGGACGTCCTGCCGCTGGTTGTCGAGGACCGAGAGCAACGCGAGCACGTCGCGCACTTCCATCGATTCGAAATACCCGGTGCCGCTCTCATTGTGCACGGGGATGCCGCTCAGCCGAAGGGCGACGGCGTACTGATCAGCCTTGACCTTCATCGAGCGCAGCAGGATGACGATGTCGCTGTAACGGATGTCGCGCGGCTGGAGTCGGCCGGTGGCGTCGCGCTCCATCACCTGCATGCGCCGGCTCGCGCCGTTCTCACCCATGCCCATCATCTCGCGGATGCGGCGAGTGATCAGCGCGGCTTCCCGCCCGGTGCGATCGGGGGGATCGTCGTCGTCACAGTCGCCGCCGCCGGGATCGTGCTCGTCATCGGCGCCGGGCGCTGTGGAAAGATCCTTGGGCAGCACGTGCAGTTCAATCGGCGCGCCGCGGAAGGACGACAACCCGTCCCCGTCGGGGTATGAGACGCCGGGGCGCAGCTCGTGGGATGCGTCGTACTCGATGTCCGCCGCCTCCTTCGTCATGAGCGTCGCAAAAATACGGTTCAGCGCCCCCAGCAGCGCCGCGCGGCTGCGGAAATTGGCCTGGAGGTCGATGACCGTCCCCGCGGCGCCCGGCGCGCGGAACTGCTCGTCGCGCTCGAGGAACCGCGTCGGCTCGGCGAGGCGAAAGCGGTAAATGCTCTGCTTCACGTCGCCGACGGTGAACAGGTTGGGGGGTAGGGCTGAGGGCTGAGGGATGAAGGATGAATGGGGCGACTCACCCGCTTCATCCCTCATCCCTCCGCCCTCATCCTTATTCCAAAGGCACTCCCGGCTGACGAGCCGCAGGATCGCGTCCTGCACCTCGTTGATGTCCTGATATTCGTCGACGAGCACGTGCCTGAACCGGCGGTGCTGGAGTCGCGCGACGGCCGACGGCGCGAGGCCGGGCGCGGCGCCGTCGCGCAGGGCGCGCAGCGCCAGACGTTCCAGGTCCGCGAAGTCAACCGCCCGCGCCGCTTTTTTGGCCGCGTCGTAGCGCCGGCCGAACTCCTCGACGAGGCCGAGGAACAGTTCCACATGCGGGCGGATCGCGCGCAACCCGTCGACCCACTGCTTCGTGTCGGAGCGGAGGATCGTCGCGAGTATCGATTTCTCGTCCTTGATCTCCGCGCGGATGGTTTTCAGAAACCCCTGCACGATGTCCTTGCCGGGCGTCCCCGCGGGCACGGGCGGCATCTTCGGGAACTTCAGGTCGCCGACGACCTCCGCGACCGCGTCGATCCCGCCGTCGCCGTCGAGCGTCTGGCTCAGGTGAGCGACCACCTGCCGCGTCTCGGTCAGCGCCGCGACGTACTTTCCAAATCCGTCCATCCGCGTGACCGTCGCCAGCGCGGCGTCGCACCGGAGCGTGACCTCCGCGAGTCGCCGGCGGACGATCGCATCAAGCTCGCGCCCCATGTCCGACTGCCGCAGGTCGCCGGCGAGCGCCTCGTCAAGCCGTCCGCGCGCGGTCGCGAGCCAGCGCTCGGGGTCGAGCAGGCTCGCGAGCAGATCGTGCGTGGAGATCACCTTGCGGACGAGCCGCGTGTCGTCGCCGTCCCCGTAGGCGTCAATGAATGCGTGGAAGGGCGTGGCGTCCTCGGCCTCGTAACGGTCCGAGAACAGCTCGCGCGCGATCTCGGATCGCATCAGCTCCGATTCGTCGCCGCCCAGGATGTCGAAGCCGGGGTCGAGGTCGAGCAGGTGGAAATGCTGGCGGCACAGGCGCGCGCAGAAGCCGTGGAGCGTGCTGACCTGCGCGTGATCGATCAGCGCGAGCTGTTTGAGCAGCCGCGGATCGTCGCTCGATTCCAGCCGGTTGCGCAGCGCCTGCTGGATGCGCCCGCGCATTTCCGCGGCGGCGGCCTCGGTGAACGTGACGACGAGCAATTCGTCCACGTCGCACGGCTGCGGTGCGTCGCAGACCAGGTGGACGCAGCGCTCGGCAAGGACGGCGGTCTTTCCCGATCCCGCGGCGGCGGAAACCAGCACGCTGCGGTCGCAGGTGCGGATCGCGTCGAGCTGCTGCGGGGTCCAATTGCGCTTCGACAAGCCCACCGGCTCTGCCGTGGGCGCTTCCTCCTCCGGGAACAACGATCCCTCGGCGGAGCCGGTGGGCTTTGTGGCGCGCATGGGCGCGGCCCCACGCTTCG
>JBBSLV010000009.1:0-20980 GCA_038233535.1 Tepidisphaerales bacterium
GCGTTCTGGAGCCGCAGCCGCTGGCTCTACGGCGGGTTCCTCCTCGTCACGCTCGCTTTGCTCATCCCCAGCACGCACTTCGGCGGGTCAATGACCCACGGGAGCGATTACCTCATCGCCCACGCGCCCAAATGGGTTCGCGACTACGCGCGCGGACCTGCAACAGCCCGGCCGAACGTCCAGACCGTCACGACCGTCTCTGCGACGCAGCCGGCCGACCCCGCACAGGCCGTTGTCTTCACGAGCGTCGTGCAACCCGTTCTGGCGAAGTACTGCGTCTCCTGCCACAGCGGGGACAAGATCAAGGGCAGCCTCCGCGTCGACACGCTCCAGGCGATGCTCGCCGGGGGGGATTCAGGCCCGTCGATCGTGCCGGGCAAATCGAAGGAAAGCCCGCTCATCGCGCGCCTGCTCCTCCCGCTCGACGATGAGGACGGGGAGCACATGCCCCCCGAGGGCAAGCCCCAGCCGACGCCGGAGCAGATCGCGCTGCTGGCGTGGTGGATCGACGCCGGCGGTTCGCCCGACAAGACGGTCGAGCAGCTCGCCCCGCCCCCGGGCGTGATGAACCACATCGCCAGTTCGCTGGGCGCGCCTCCGCCCGGCGCCGTCGCCGCCGCCCCCGGCGCCGCGCCGGTCGAGACGAAGAAGATTGACCCCGTCCCGCTCGAATCCCTCGCCCCCCAGATCGCGCAGCTGTCGCGGGAGCTGAACATCGTCATCGAACCGGTTGCAATGGAGCAGCCGTGGCTCGCCATCAACGCGAGCATCGCCAAGCCGTTCGGCGACGAGCAGCTCGCGCAGCTCAAGCCGTTGGCGCTGAACATCCAGGCGCTGAACCTCGCTGGCACGGACGTCACCGACGCCGGCGTCGCGACGATCGCCCAGATGCCCAACCTCCAGCGCCTGCGCCTCGAGCGCACGAAGGTCACCGATGCCGGCATGGCCCACATCGGCGCGCTTGAGCAGCTCACGTACTTGAACCTCTACGGCACGGAGATCTCCGACGCCGGGCTCAAGCCGCTGCAAAGCCTGCCCGCGCTCGAGCAGGTGTACCTCTGGCGAACGAGGGTCGATCCCGCCGCCGCCCAGGCGTTCGCCGAGGCGATGGTGGATCAGGCGAAGGTCGACCAGTGGAAGCAGCAGATCGCCGAGTTGGAGTCGCAGATCAAGGCCGAGCAGGTCGAGGTTGTCCAGGGCGTTGTCCCCACCACGCAACCCACCACCGCGCCCGCCACGCCGGTTGAAGCCATCGCGTCGGCGGCGGTTCCGGTGAACACCGTGTGCCCCGTCTCTGGAAGCCCGGTCGATGTCACGAAGTTCATCGACTTCGAGGGCAAGCGCGTCGCCTTCTGCTGCGACAAGTGCCCGAAGGAATTCCAGAAAGACCCGGCGAAGTTCGAAGACAAGCTCTAAAGGAAAATGGACTGCGGACGACCCCAAGCGCATGTCCTTCGGATGACTGGGCGCCGAACAATCTCCGTTTAGCCGCCCCGCTTGCGGGGTGTTTTCCTCGCTCCGTCCACCGACATTCGGAGATGCGATCAATGACGAAGCATTCCCTGTTGATCGCGCTCATCGCGACGGTCTGTTCGTCCGGCGCCTGCGTCGCGGACGTCACGCCCAAACCCGCGACGACCACCGCCCCGGCGACGACGCAGGCGAGCGCTTACGAGCACGGCCCGCGCAGTCCCGACGGGATCGGCAAGTATTACATGGGGCGGGAGATCGCCCACTACATGAGCCACCTGGGCGCGCCGTGGCTCGATCGCCCGGAGCGCGAGGCCGAGGAGAATACGCAAGCGCTGGTCGATGCGATCGAGCTGCGCCCGACCGATGTCGTGGCCGACATCGGGGTGGGAACCGGATATTACGCGTTTCGGCTGGCGCCAAAGGTTCCGGAGGGGAAGGTGCTGGGCGTCGACATCCAGCAGGAGATGCTCGATCTGCTCACCGCGGCGGCAAAAACACGAGCGGTGACCAACGTCGAGCCGGTCCTGGGGAGCACGTCGGACCCGAAGCTGCCCAAGGGAGCGGTCGACGTCGTGCTGATGGTCGATTCGTATCACGAGTTCGACCACCCGCGCGAGATGATGGACGCGATCGTCAGCGCGCTCAAGCCCGGCGGGCGCGTGGTGCTTGTCGAGTTCCGGGCCGAAGACCCGGCCGTGCGGATCAAGCGGCTGCACAAGATGACCGAAGCCCAGGCGGTGAAGGAAATGACCGCGGCCGGTCTGCGACACGTCGAGACGAACCCCGTGCTGCCGCAGCAGCACCTCATGATCTTCCAAAAGCCGCTGCGCTGATCGTCCAGGGCGTTTCAGTTCTTTCTCCACTCGTCAGAAAAAGGCGACCGCGAAGGGCGCGAAGCACGCGAAGGACGACGCGAAGGCACACCACTGGACTTTCTTCGCGACCCCTTCGCCTCTTCGCGACCTTCGCGGTTGCCTTTCGATTGAGAATTGAAAGCCGCCTCGCTGATCGTCGCGGCAACTAGCCTTGACCGAACCATCGCGGTATAACGGCCCAGAGGCCCGGGCGGGAGGACGCGCACGGGCATGTCGCAGCAGTCGGTCGTCGTCGGTCGTCGTCGATCGTCGCAGCACATCGTCCCCGGTCGCGGATCGGATGCACCAACAATCTGTCGCCGTCGCGCGAGCACGCAGTCACAGGAACCTCTCCATGAAACTCAGCCTGGTCTCGATTGAGAAAGAAGGGTTCATCCGCGTCGCCACGGACGGCAACATCACCTCGACTGATTTTCTCGCCGACGGCAAAAACCCCCTCGAGCAGGTCATGGGCCAGACCTGGTCCAGCAACAAGATTCTGCTCGACATGAGTAAGACGAACTACATCGACTCCACCGCCATCGGGTGGCTCATCCGCTGTCACAAGGAATCCAAAGCCGGCACGGGAATGTTCGTCGTGCACTCGGTTCAGCCGGCGGTGATGCAGGTGCTGGATTTACTCAAGATCGGGAAGGTCGTCCCCATCGTTGAAAACGAGGCGGCGGCCCGGGCACTTGCGATCGGAGCCGTGTAATGCTGAGCAAGCCAACCACACCCGCCAACACCGAAGCCGCCGACACCGCCGCCAACGCCCTGGCCGCGGATCTCGCGGCCGGCCAGCGCTCGCCGCAGATGGTGGACGTGACGAAGTTCCCCACGGACAAGCAGGTCGACGCCCTGATCGACCACGCCGCCGGCATGGGCGCCAGCGATTTGTTCTTCACCACCAACGACCAGCACGTTGCGATCCTCGTGCGCCATCTGGGCATGATCAAGCCCATCAGCGTCCTCCCCGCCGACGCCGGCCGACGCGCCATGTCGCACATCAAGGCGCTGTCGGGGATGGATTTGACCGAGAAGCGCCGCCCCGCCGACGGACGCTGGATCTTCGAGCGCGTCAACGGCGACACCATCGACCTGCGCATCAACGTCATCCCCACCGTCTACGGCGAAGACTTCGCGCTGCGCATCCTCGCCCGCGGCTCGACGCTGTTTCAGCTCGATCACCTGGGCATGACCCCGCAGCAGGAGCAGGCGTTCAACCAGATGGTCGACAGCCCCAGCGGGTTGATCCTCATCACCGGCCCGACGGGATCGGGCAAGACGGCGACGCTTTACTCCTCGCTGATCAAGCTGAACGACGGCACGCGCAAGATCAACACGATCGAGGATCCCGTCGAGTACACCGTGTCCGGGCTGCGCCAGTCGCAGGTCAACCCGCTGATCCAGCTTGGCTTTTCAGAGTTGCTCCGCAGCGTGCTCCGTCAGTCGCCGGACGTGATCATGGTCGGGGAAATCCGCGACGCCGAGACCGCCCAGACCGCCGTGCGCGCGGGCAACAGCGGGATGCTGGTCCTGGCGACGATCCACGCCCCCGCCGCCGCCGGCGCGGTGCAGAGCATGCGCAGCCTGGGCGTGCATTCGCACTTCCTCTCGACGAGCCTCCGCGGCGTGCTCGCGCAGCGGCTCGTCCGCACATTCTGCATGAAGTGCCGCCAGGCGTTCGACCTCGGGGACGCCCCGGACACCTTCGACGAAGTGAAACAGTGGCTCGCGCCCGGCGAGGGCAAGACGCTCTATGCCCCCAAGGGATGCGAAGCCTGCGGCATGGAAGGCTACGCCGGGCGCACGGGCGTGTTCGAGGTCATGCCCATCACGCGCAACATCCGCAACCTCATCAGCGACGGCAAGCCCGCCCGCGACATCCGCACCAAGGCGGTGGAGGAAGGCATGCTCGAGTTCCGCCACGCCGCGCTGCTGAAAGTCGCACGTGGGGAAACCAGCACGGAAGAGGTCTTCCGCGTCATCCCGTCGGAGCATCTGCTGCTTGAGGACTAAGAGCCGCTGCGCGGAAGTTCCAAGAACCAAGAAGCCAAGCTCCAAACAAACGGCAAGAACCAAAACAGAAAGCTCCAAACTCGCCGTTTGAGGCTTTCTTCGTTTCCGTTTCGGTTCTTGTTTGGAACTTGACGTCTTGGTTCTTGGAATTTTCTTCGCTGTCCCGGTTGCTTTTCGACCCGCGCGTCCCATCATGCCGCGGTTATCCAACGTCAGGGAGCTTTCACCATGCGCGTGTTCGTCACCGGAGCGGCGGGTTTCATCGGGTCTCGGCTGAGCAAGGCGTTGCTCGATCGCGGGGACCAGGTCATCGGATTCGACAACTTCGACCCCTACTATGCTCGGGAGCACAAGGACCGCCACCTCGCCGACCTTCGCGGCACGACGGGCTTTGAGTTCATCGAAGGCTCGCTCGACGACGCCCAGCACCTGCGCACGGAGTTCGAGCGCTGGAATCCCGATTCCGTCGCCCACATGGCCGCGATGGCGGCCGTGCGGTACAGCGTGCAGCACCCGCTGCGCTATGGCGAGACGAACGTGCAAGGCTCGGCCCACCTGCTCGACGCGGCGCGGCACATCGGCACGCCCAACTGCGTGCTCGCATCGACCGGCTCGGTCTACGGCGCGACCACGCCCGTTCCCTTCACCGAAGACGCCAACGCTGACCGCCCGCTCGCGCCGTACCCCGCGAGCAAGCGCGCGATGGAGCTGTTCGCCTACAGTTACGCGCACCTGTGGAAGCTGCCGACGACGGTCGTTCGCTTTTTCAACGTCTACGGCCCCCACGGGCGCCCGGACATGATGCCCTGGCAGTGGACGATGAGCATTCTCAAGGGCGAGCCGCTCACGCTCTACAACGGGGGGCACATGCAGCGCGACTGGACGTACGTCGACGACATCGTCGGCGGGATGATGCTCGCGCTCGACAACCGGTTTGACTACGAAATCATCAACCTCGGGTGTAGCCGTCCGGTCGAGAACCTCGAGTTCGTGCGCATCCTCGAACAACTGTTGAACAAGCAGGCGATCATCACCGACGTCCCCGCCCCCGCGTCCGAGCCGCTCGTCACCTATGCCGACGTCAGCAAGGCGCGGAAGCTGCTCGGCTACGAGCCGAAGGTGAATGTCGAGGAAGGCCTCAAGCGCTTCGTCGCCTGGCTTCGGGCGGCCGAGCTGATCTAAAATAGCGGCGCAGATTTCGAGCACATACGCAACGGAAAAGAAAAGCCGCCAGCGCTGGGCCGGCGGCTGTCGGTGATGCGTGTTGAGCGGTCGCGGTGCGGGTTACTCCGCAGCCGGGGGCGGCGTGGTGCCGGGGTCCGCGGCGGCGCCTTTCTTGGCGGTGTCGAGCAGCGTGCGGGCGTTGGTGATCTGCGTCTGAACCGCCGCCGGCAGCGAATCCTTGTTAGTCTCGAGCGCGGCCAGCGTTTTATACGCCATTTCCAGGTTCCCGTCCCCGATGTAATCGGTGACCTGCTTCACCTGGGCGACGGCGTTGGCAGCGGCCGGGCTGGCGGCGGCGGCTTCCGCGGCGGCGTCGGCGTTGCGCTGCACCGCGTCTTCGGCGGCATCCACCCGGTTCTCCGCGGCCTCTCCAATGTTGTCCGCAGCGTTTTCGGCACGATCCGCCGCGTCCTCGGCTGAATCTTGCATGTCCTCCGCACCCTCTTCAGTCGCCTGCGGAACCGCGGTCGGCGTTCCCGACGGCGTCTCATCATCGCTGTCGCAACCCGCAACAACCATCGCGCCACCAAGCAGCAGCGACCACATTATCTTCTTGCCAATCATGATTTCTCCTTTGTTGGCTACCATTTCCACCACAATAACCGCAAACGGGCTCGGCCAGGAAGATGAAAAATGACATTTCCGTGAGGTAGACTACGGACGACGCCAAAATGTTGCTGAAAATGCGGGATCCCCTGCTCACCCGCGCCTTTGTCTCCACGCGATGCGTGGGGTAAATTGCCGTCACATGTCCCCTGAACCTGTCGATTCCAACGCAACGCCGCCGCCCGACGGTCCGCACGATGCGCCCCGGCAGGTGATCGTGCTGTTCATGATCCTCGTGACGGCCGTCATCTTCGTCGCGCTGTTCGCGATCCTCTACTTCCGCTGGGCGGGATCGCAGGAGCCAAGCTCGGTCATGATCGTCACGGCGACGCCGGCGTTCGAGGGGACGGAAATCATCGTCGAGGGAGTGGCGCTGCCGGCGCCGTACCGGGTGATCGTCGGGTCGCGCGACGGACAACAGTTCCCATTCTACCTCGACCGCGGAAGCTACACGCTGCGCATCGTGCGCGACGATCAGGCGTTGTACGCCGGCGACTTCCTCATGCAGCACAACCAGATGCTTAAGATCGATCGGGCCAAGCTCGAGCACCTGCTCCCCCCGCCTGCGACCATGAACGTTGTCGCCCCGCAACCCCGTTAACGTGCGCGCAAGCGTCCCGGCGCGATCTGCCAAACATCCCATGACGACACACAAGCCGATTGTTCTCGTGACCGAAGGTTCCGACCCCCGCCCGCTCGCGTGGCTGCGCGACCGCGCGGAGGTGATCGAGATCGGATCCACCGAAGCCGGCTTCGACGCCGCCCTGGCGACGGCTGATGGGATGATCGTCCGCACGTACACGCGCGTGACCGATGCGATGCTGGCGAAGGGTCCGCGCCTGGAGGTCGTGGGGCGCGGCGGGGTCGGGCTGGAGAGCATCGACGTCGCCGCGTGTCGCAAGCGCGGCGTTGAAGTCGTCTATACGCCCGACGCCAACACCGTGGCCGTTGGCGATTACGTCTTGGGCGCGATCCTTCAGCTCATCCGCCCATGGGCGCGTTTCAAGGAGCGGGCGTACGGGTCAGACGAGTTTAAGAAGACGCGCACGGCGCTGAAGGGCCGGCAGCTCAACGAGCTGACGCTGGGCATCCTCGGGTTCGGGCGCGTCGGGGGGCGCGTCGGGTCGATCGCCGTCAACGGGTTCGGCATGCGCGTGATTTACAACGACCTGCTTCCCGTCCCCCCGGATGCGATGGCTTTCATGGCCACGCCCGTCGACAAGCCGACGCTGTTTGGAGAGTCCGACGTGCTCTCGATCCACGTCGACATGCGCCCCGGCAACCGCCACCTCGTCGGCGGGGAGCAACTGGCGATGATGAAGCGCGGCGCGGTCCTGCTCAACACCAGCCGCGGGGAAGTGCTCGACGCCGTCGCGCTGGCCGACGCGATCCGCAGCGGCCACCTGTCGGGCGCGGCGCTGGACGTGTTCGACCCCGAGCCTCCCCCGGCGGACTTCCCGCTGCTGGGGTTTGAGAACGTGATCCTCACCCCGCACATGGCTTCGCGCACGTCAACCGCCATCGAAAACATGGGCTGGGTCGTCCGCGACGTCGCGGCGGTGCTGGAAGGAAAGACACCGAAGTTCCCCGCGCCGTGACGACAAAAACGCGACGAAAACAGGGACGCAGCTAGTTTTCTATTTTCCGAAACTAGCTGCGTCCTGTTTTCCTCCCTGTTTCCCTCTCCCTGTTTTCCCCCCTGTTTTCCTGCTGCGACGGGGCTGAATCGCACCACGTGGCGCGCGTAGCGAACGGCGCGGGGCAGCGCTGGCGCCGTGCCCCGCCGGGGAGCGGATCAGACATTGTGGAATGTTTTGAAGTTATCGCGCTGCGACAACGCGCGGGCGCGGTTCAACAGGCGCGACATGGGACTTCGTCGAACGTTCCCCCGACAGCCACCCCGTCGCTTCACACCAGCGCACGTACTTGGCGATCCCCAGCGTCAGCGGGATCTGTGGCTGGTAGTCCAGCAGCGCGCGGGCCTTGGAGATGTCGGCGACGTAGCGCGTCACCTCGCCGGTCTGGCTCGGCTCGTACGTCGCCGCCGCGGATTTGCCCAGCGCCATCTCGATCAGCGTCACGAGGTCGAACAGCGTCTGGCCCTGCCCATAGGCGAGATTGATCGTCTGATTCATCACCTGCCGCGCAACCAACCGGTCGATGCCGGCGGTCAGCCCGGCGACGCAGTCGTCGACGAACGTGAAGTCGAGCATCTTGTTCCGCCCGAAGACGGTGATCGGCTCATCCGCGGCAATCTTGCGCACAAACAGCGGGGTGACGCGTTCCATGCGCTCCAGGTCGTTGTCAAACCGCCCGTACACGTTGCTGAAACGGAACACGAGGTATGGAAGGTTGTAGCACTTCGCGTAGCTGTAGAAGAACGCCTCGCCGGCGATCTTACTGGCGCTGTAGGGGCTTTCGGCGACGACGAAGTCGGCGGCGGCTTCGTCGGTCACGTGGCGGTGGATGTCCCCGTACACCTCGCGGCTGGAGCCGAAGATGATCGGGACGCGATACCGGCGCGCCAGCTCCAATGCGGCGCAGGTCATCTCGACGTTCTGAAGCGCCTTGTGCGGGTCGCGGACGAGCTGGAACACCTTGGCCCAGGCGGCCAGGTGGACGACGACATCGGGCTTGTGCGGGAGCTTGATGTCGGCGGCGGTGTCTTCGCGGGCGGCGGTAACGAGGTCCACGTCGATCGTGGGGATTTGATCCGTCCACTGGTTCGGACGGTTGTCCAACCCAATGACGTTGTCCCCGCGCGCCAGCAGTGCCAGGGACAGATTGGTGCCGATTTGACCAGAAGAACCGGTCACGAGGACGTTCATTGACGACCCTTATCACATCGCCGGACCGGTCGGATCGGGCCTGCGCGACGACTTGAAGCCTGGCCACCGACCGCGCGTCCCGACATCCCCGCCGGACAACCTACGCGTGGCGCACCAGACGGCAACAATGACGCCGCCGCAGGTGACCATCCTACACCGGGAAGGCGGCTGCGCCCAATGATGAGCAGCGGTTGAACAAGAACGGCGCTTTGCGCCTCGGCCGAACCCTGGAGGGGAGCCACAGGGGACTTTCCGTGTGCTCCGCGGTTAATCTCCGTCTGGAATGAACGGGATCATCAACCTCGACAAACCCCCCGGCATCAGCTCGGCCCGCGCGGTGGCGCGGGTGAAGCGGCTCGTGCCGCGCGGGACGAAGATCGGACACGCCGGGACACTCGACCCATTTGCGACCGGTGTGCTCCTGCTGCTTGTCGGCAAAGCGACGAAGCAGTGCGAGCGGCTGATGGATGAGCCGAAGCAGTACGAGACGACCATCAAGCTCGGGGCCACGACCGCGACGCTGGATCCGGAATCGCCGGAGGAACTTGTTCGTGGCATGGGTTTTCAACCCGTGTTTTCTTCTTCCGAACAGGGACACGGGTTAAAAACCCGTGCCACGATGGAAGAAACGCTCACTCGATTCGTCGGGGAGATCCAGCAGCGCCCGCCGGCGTTTAGCGCGATGAAGGTGGGCGGGCAACGGGCGTACAAGCTGGCGCGCGGGGGGCAATTCGTCGAGCTCGCGCCGCGCACGGTACGGGTGTACGGCATCGAGTTGCTCGATTACGACTGGCCGCTGCTGCGCGTGCGGATCGACTGCGGGCGCGGGACGTATATCCGCGCCATCGCCCGCGATGTCGGGGAAGCGCTGGGGTTGGGCGGATACCTCACGCAGCTTCGCCGCATGCGCACCGGGTCGTTCGACGCGTCCGGCGCCGTCACGCTCGAACAGCTCGACGCCGACGGGGTGGAGCGCCATCTTCACCTCATCTGAGCCGCCCCGGAAAACAACAACGCCGCCCCGATCAACTTGGGCGGCGTCCTTCTTCTGCTTTCCACTTACGATGCGACGTGACGCCGCATCTACTTCGCGACGACGCGCGTCGCTTTCAGCCCTTTGTCGGACGACTCGGCGTCGTACTCGACTTCCTGGCCTTCCTTGAGGCTCTTGAACCCGTCCATCTCGACAACGGAGAAGTGGACGAAGACATCCTCCCCCCCAGCGTCGTCGGCGATAAACCCGAAACCCTTCTGGTCATTGAACCACTTGATCTTACCCGTAGGCATGTGCCCGTGCCTCCCGACTGTATACAACCTTCCGCGCGCAGTTTGCTCCCACACAGCGTGCGTGCGGCGACATCACGCGATCCCCTAACTTGTGCGACATGCACGAATCAGCCCGGCCGGATGCCCTTCAGCCGGGAATTCGATCGCTGATGGTAAGAATGGAGCACTCCAATTGCAAAACCCTGTCCGACAGGGATCACTCGCGCACACGTGTTTGGTTGGCATCCGCCCGCTCCCTATAATGCGCGGCTCGCGATAGGAAAGGACTGACACGACGTGATGACCGCCACCGCCAGCGACCATACCCTGCCTGTCATCGGCGGGCGCAACCACTTTCTGCTCCGGCGACTGCATTCGCTCACCGGCATCGTGTTCGGGGGGTATCTCGTCGTTCACCTGCTCGTCAACGCCACCATCGCACGCGGGCCCACCGAGTACCAGGTGCAGGTCGACAAGATCCACTCCCTCCCGTTCCTTCCCGTCATCGAATGGACCTTCATCTACCTGCCCATCCTGTTCCACACGGTCTACGGCGTGTGGATCATCCTCACCGGTCAGCCGAACGTGAACCGCTACTCGTATGGGAAAAACTGGTCCTATACGCTCCAGCGGATCAGCGCGGTGATCATCGTGTTCTTCATGCTGTTCCACGTGCTGGCGCTGAAGTATGGAGCGTTCGGGCTGAACCTCAGCTTCGACCCCCACCGGGCGCTGGGCACGGTCGGACGACATCTTGACCACGGCTTGCTCGTGTGGATCGTCTACCCCATCGGCATCCTCGCCTCGTGCTACCACCTGGCCAACGGGTTCTGGGCGGCGGCGATCACCTGGGGGCTGACCATCAGCGCGCGGGCGCAGCAGCGCTGGGGGTTGGTGTGCGCGGGGCTGTTCGTCCTCACCTTCGTGGCGGGGATGATCGCGCTGATCGCGGGCGCAAACCTGGATTGGAATGACATGGTTGAGACCGAGCAGAAGGTGGGACATGGATCGTGAACTGATTGAACACTACGAAGGCGGCGGGGAGAAGCTGGCGCTGGCGATCCGCGGGCTGACGCGCGAGGATTTGCTGTGCTTCCCCCCGGCCGACGCGAACATCGGGCGCTGGTCGATCCAGCAGGTCGTCATTCACTGCATGGACAGCGACCTCGTGTCGACCGACCGGATGAAGCGCATGATCGCCCAGGACAACCCGACGCTGCTCGGCTACGACGAGAACAAGTTCGCGCAGAACCTGTTTTACGACGAGCAGGGCGCTGAAGCGGCCGCGGCGCTGGTTGACGCCAACCGCAAGCTGTTCGCGAAGGTGCTGCGGAAGCTGCCCGACAGCGCGTGGACCCGCAAGGGCACGCACAACGAGCGCGGCGAGATCACTGTCGGCGCTTACCTGAAATCAACCATCGACCATCTTGAACACCATTTGAAGTTCATCCACGCGAAGCGCGCCCACTGGGGCAAAGAGATGTGGTGAAGCACATGACCCTTCCTACCCTGATCCCCAGCCCCACCGGCGCCGACTCGATCGTTTTTTACGAGGCGAGCTGGGATTTCTACGAGGCGATGCTCCGCGAATACGACGAAGAGCCAAGTCGAATGAGCTTCGACAACGGCACGATGGAGATTCTCATGACCATCTCGATGGAGCACGAAGGGTTCAAGTCCTTCATCGGCGAGATGGTTGGACAAATCGCGATGGTTCATCGAGTGCCGATGGCCCGCCGGGGATCGGCTACGTTGAAATCCCAGCCGAAGCGGAAGGGGCTCGAAGCGGACCAGTGCTACTGGATTGCGAACGAGCGGGCGATCCGCGGCGTTAAGCGGCTGGATCTGAACATCCACCCCCCGCCCGACCTCGTCGTGGAGGTTGACGTAACCCACTCGGTCGTCGACCGCGACGCGATCTACGCCGCCATCGGGGTGCCGGAGATGTGGCACTACGACGAGGCGACAAAGCTCACGGCCTGGGGATTGACCGACGGCGCCTGGGAGCGAATCGAGACGAGCAGAAGTTTCCCCATGATCCGCGTCGCCGACCTCAACCCATTCCTCGAACGTTTCACAGCGGGAGACGAAGAGACGGCCGTGCTGGTCGATTTCCGTCGCTGGTTGGATCAGTAATATGGCAAAGAGCAGTAAACGCGTCATTGTCGTCGGCGGGGGCCTGGCCGGCCTGGCCTGCACCATTCGGTTGGCCGAGGAAGGGTTGGACGTCGACTTGTTTTCCATGGTGCCGGTGAAGCGTTCGCACAGCGTCTGCGCGCAAGGCGGGATCAACGCCTGCAACGACATCGCGCGCCAGCAGGGGTACAGCGAGTGGGTTCACTTCGACGAAACCGCTTTGGGCGGGGACTTCCTCGCCGACCAGCCGCCGCTGCTGGAAATGGCCAACTGGGCGCCGAAGATCATCGACCTGCTCGACCGCATGGGCGTCCCATTCAACCGCACGCCCGAAGGGCAGCGGGCGCTGCGCTTGTTCGGCGGAAGCCTCTTCAAACGCACGTTCTTCGCCGGCGCGACGACGGGGCAGCAGCTGCTCTACGCCCTGGACGAACAGACGCGCCGCTGGGAAGCCGAAGGCCGAGTCAATAAATTCGAGTTCTGGGAGTTCCTCTGGCCCGTCCTTCACGACGGCCCCGACGGGCAACAGTGCGTCGGCATCGTCGCCCAGGACATGCGCACGATGCAGATCCGCGGCTTCCGCGCCGACGCGGTCGTCATGGCCACCGGGGGAAACGGGCTGGTCTTCGGCAAAAGCACGATGTCCGTCATCTGCACCGGGGGGGCCGCGTCGCGCTGCTACCAGGCGGGGGCGAAGTACGGCAACCCGGAGTTCATCCAGGTTCACCCCACCGCCATCCCCGGCGAAGACAAATGCCGGCTGATTTCCGAATCCGCCCGCGGCGAAGGCGGGCGCGTGTGGGTTCCGCGCAAGCCGGGTGACACGCGCCCGCCCAACTCCATCCCCGAACCCGACCGGTTCTACTTCCTCGAAGAGCGATACCCCAAGTACGGCAACATCGTCCCCCGCGACATCGCCACGCGCGAAATCTTCCAGGTCTGCACCGAAATGGGCCTCGGCGTGGGCGGCGGGAACATGGTCTACCTCGACCTGCGCGACATCGTTCAGCAGATCGGGCGGGAGAAAGTTCTCGCCAAGCTCGAAGGCATCCTGGAGATATACGAGAAGTTCGTCGGCACCGATCCACTGGCCGAGCCGATGAAGATCTTCCCCGCCGTCCATTACACGATGGGCGGGTTGTGGACGGGGTTTGCGAAGAAGGAAACCAGCCCCGGCGGATTGAAGGTCGCCGACCCCGCCAACTTCATGACCAACATTCCGGGTTTGTACGCGATGGGCGAGGCGAGCTTCGCCTTTCACGGCGCCAACCGGCTGGGCGCCAACTCGCTGCTCAGTTGCATCTTCGAAGGGCTTTTCGGGGGACCGGGCATCAAACATTACGCGACCGACATCGCGAAAGTCGCCGCCGACGATGCGCCGCAGTCTGCGTACGACGCGGCCGTTGCTCAGGAGACGGACAAGCAGAACCGGCTCCTCTCCAACACCGGCGACGAAAACCCCTACCACCTCTGGCAGGAAATGGGCCAGTGGATGACCAACAACTGCACCGTCGTGCGGCACAACGACAAACTCGAAGAGACGCTCGAGCGCTGTCAGCAGTGGAAGCAGCGCTACATGCGTGTGAAGTTGTCCGACACGGGCATGTGGACCAACCAGAACCTGAGCTTCGCCCGCGCCACCGGCGACATGATCAAGATGGCCGAGGCGATTCTGCGCGGGGCGCTGATGCGCAACGAGAGCCGCGGCGCGCACTACAAGCCGGCGTTTCCCGAGCGCGACGACGAGAACTACCTCAAGGCGACGATCGCCACCTACGATCCCGCCGCCGACGCGGCACGAATCACGTATGAAGACGTCGACACGAGCCTGGTCCCCCCGCGGGCGCGGACGTACGGCAAGAAGCCCGACACCCCCGCCGCCAAAGCCGTCGCAGCCGGCGCCCCCGCCAACGCCGCGCCCACGTCGGCGGCCGTGGCGCGGGGGTGATTCTCTGGTCCCTTCTCCCGGTACGCCGGGAGAAGGTTAGGATGAGGGTGCTTTTCTTTCCTCGTGACGCTCGACGTTCCAAATCACCCTCACCCCTGCCCTGTCCCGGAGTACCGGGCGAGAGGGAAAGCGCACCTCGTCGCGCTGATCGCGATCCTTTTGCTGGCCACCGCCGTCCGATTCCACGACATTGCGCGGCATTCGATCTGGCTCGACGAGTTCCTCGCGCTGCTGCACAGCGCCGGCCAGGGCGAAGCATTCTTTTCACTCCACCACGGGGCGCGTACGGGCAGCGCGGACGGATCGCTCGCCACCAGCGGCGCGCGCACGCCCCCGCCCGACCTCGTCGGACGGCATGACCGCGCCCCCTACCCACAAATCTGGCGCGGCATGCTCGGCGACGTTCACCCCCCGCTGTACCAACTGTGCCTGCGCCTGTGGCGGGATGCGCTCAACCCGCTGTTTGGCGATGGCGATGCGCTGGTTCGCGCGCTGGGCGCGTTGCTGGGCGTCGTCGGCGTCGCGCTGCTGTGGGACGTCGTGCGGCTCCTGCACGGGCCGGCGCCGGCGCAGTGGGCGGCGCTGATCATGGCGCTGGCCAGCCCGCAGATTCAGTGGGCGCAGGACGCGCGCCCCTACACGCTGCTGCTGGCGCTCGGTTTGGGCGCGATCGACGCGGTCGTGCGGCTCGAACGGCGCGGGCCGGGCGCGCGGCGCGCCGTCGCGCTGGGGCGGTGCACGCGCGGCGCGGCGATGACGCATTATTACGCCCTGCCCGCGCTGTTCGCCCTGGGCTGCTACGCCGCCGTTCGCTTGCGCGGCCGCGCCCGCATGCAGGCGGGGGCGGCGCTGCTGGCCGGGGTCGCAACGTTCGCGGCGGTGTGGGGACCGACGCTCGCCATCCACGTGCGCGGCGGCGAGGTGCATTCGGCATACCTCGTGGACGATGCCCCCGGGCATGTCGGTCGAACGCTCGTGCGTCTCGCGGTGCTGCCCGCGCGGTCGCTGAACGAACTGTCGCCGCGCATGACCGCCGTCGCGTGTTTCGGCGCGATCGTGTTCGTCCTTCCCCTGCTTCTGCGCCGCCGTCGGCCGGACCTGGCGCTGTGGGGCTGGTGGATGGTTGGCGCCGTCGCGCCGGCGCTGGCGATCGACCTGCTCAAACGCTGGGAGCAACTGGATCGGCTCCGTTACACGAGCCTCGCGACGCCGGCGTTTTACGCGATGATCGCCGCCGTCGTCGGCGGCTCGCTCGTTCCGCGGCGCGTCTGGCTGCGGCACGTCGTCCCTGCCGTGGCGGTGCTGTCGTGCATCGTGTCGCTCCCCCGCGCATACGACGAGCGGCAGAACCCGCAGCCCGATTACCCGTGGCTCGCCGACAACTTCGCGAACCGCGCCGAGCCCGGCGACGTGCTCGTCTTCCACCACGCCACCGACCGCGGAAGCCCCGTGCTGTGGTACATGGCGATGTTTTGGTACGTCCCGCCCGCGGCCATGCCGGACACCGTCGTCTTCCTCATGGACGAGCCCAACGCTGCCGAGGCCGCGGCGCTGCGCAACGCGACGAACGTCTGGAGCGTCTCCGCGTCCGGCGGCGACCTCCCCCGGGGCGTCTCCGCCGGCCGCGTGCTGGGCCACAGCGTGAGCGGCTTCAACCTGCCCGTTTTGCAGCAGTGGGTGAAGCCGCCAACGACGACGCAGGCCGCGACGCAAAGCGCACCGTGACGACAAAGCGGGTTGCGACGACTTACTTCCCCGCCTGCACGGCGGCGGTGAGCGTCGCGGCCACCTTGGCGTAACGCGGCTTTTCGCTCGGATCGCTGGTGTCGAACATGAGGAACGTGCCGCTGATCGTCACGTCCAGCGGCGAACCCGTCCCCTCGAACGCGACGCGCACGTCGGCGGGCTGGAGCACCCAGCGCCGGCCTTCAAGGAAAATGCCGTACGGGGAGTCATCGCGCTCGCTGCTGGGGGCACGGTAGGTGAGCTGCACGCCGTCGAGATTCTTCGCGTCGCCCCCATCAAGAGCCCCGTCAAGAGTCTCGTCAAGAGGTTCGTCAAGGTCGATCTGAAGATAGAAGGAATTGCCGTCGTAGTTCTCATCGAGCGCGGCGCCCTTGGGGTCGTCGCTGAATAGGCGCACGACGGTCTTCCCGTCGGATTCGTCGAGGCGCATCCTGGCCGCGGGGAACAGCACGAGGTTGCCGTCGATGTTGATCAGCGCTTCCCGCGCCGCCTGCGTGGTGGCGGGCAGGGTGGCGGGAGCGGTCGCGGCGGGGGCGCCCTTGCCGGGCGTGTACGGCGTCGTCGCGGGACGCTCCGCTTTGCCATTGACCGGCGCGTCGTCGGCGCCGCGATCGCACCCCGCAACCGCCGCGGCGGCGACAATCGTCATCAGCATCCCTGTCATGCGTCGAACCATGTCCGTCTTTCTTCTGGGCGCGAATCGTCTCGTGCGTGCTCAATCGCGGTCTCGGCGGAATGGTCCGCGCGGGAAGTATACCATAGGGAAATGCCCCGCGCCGCCCCGATCATCCCGGCAGAAAACGACCTGCTCTGCGAAGGGTGCGGGTATACGCTCAACGGGTTATCGGACGATTCGAGATGCCCGGAGTGCGGCAAACTGATCGCCGAGAGCTGGCCCGAGTTGCGCAAGCCGCCCGAGTGGGAAGTCACCGGCCGTGGATTCGTCGCGACCACGTGGGAAGTGCTTTGGCATCCCTCGCGTTTTTACCGGACCTTTTCAACGTTTGGAAACATGCTCCGGGCGGCCCGCTTCTCGTCGTACCACCTGCTCCCCGTTTCGCTGGCGTTGACCGCCACCGCTGCCGTTCACCTGGAATGGATGCTCGGGTTGAGCGCGGGCCGACGGTGGGAGCGGGGAGACTGGATTGCGTTGGTCGCAGTCACGCTGATGGGGACGTTGATCACGTTCGCCGCGCTGAAGCTGCTGACGCGCCTCGCCGCGCGCCTGACCGCGTGGGAGGCGGCCTACCGCGGGCTGCGCCTCGACTACCACGTGGTGCTGCGTGGCATGCATTATCACGCTGCCCATTACCTTCCCGTGGCGCTGCTCGCGGCCATGACCGTATTGGGTTACCAGTGGCTTGCACGCCACGCCAACCTGCCCCCCGAGTCGGCGGAGTGGTATCTCTACACGCTCTGCGCCGAAGTGATCCTCGGCGCGTTCTACCTCTTCTGGACCTACTGGATCGGCATGCGGAACATGATGTACGCGAATGGGTAGAGGAGTTGTTAGTTGTGAGTTGTTAGTTGCCAGTCAAAAGCGCAGAAGCGGCGTTGATCTTCTTCACTGGCAACTGACAACTAGTGGGCCGTTCCCAGCGAGCTTGCGGGTGAATCACCCACAACAGCCCGGCTTGACGGACGAATGGCTGCAGATATTGTCCCGCAATTCCAAGAGGAACGGCCCACTAGCAACTAGAAACTACCACCCATGCTCGGCTTTTGCTCCGATCCGCGCTTCGTGCATCACCTGACCGGCCCGCACCATCCGGAGCGGCCGGACCGGATTCGCGCGATCCATCGTGCCGTGCGGGTGGCGGGGATGATCGATTCGCCGGACCCGTTCCCGGAGTTTGCGATCGACTTCGGCCCGCTCGACGGGGGCGGGGTGAAGCTGGTCGAGCTTCAGGCGACACCCGCCGACGAGAAATGGCTGACGGCGGTGCATACGCCGCGGTACGTCGAGCACGTGAAGCACGTATGCGCACTCGGCGGCGGCGTGCTCGATCAGGGCGACACGCGCGTGGGGCCCGAGAGCTGCGACGTCGCGCTGCTCGGTTTGGGCGCGGTGCTGCGGTGTTGCGATGCGGTGATGGACGGCACGGTGCGCCGCGCCTTCGCCGCCGTGCGCCCGCCGGGGCATCACGCGGAGCCGGATCGGGCGTTGGGGTTCTGCCTGTTCTCGAACGTCGCCATCGCCGCCCGCTACCTTCAGCGCCGGCATGGGCTGGGCAAAATCGCCATCGTCGACTTCGACGTGCACCACGGCAACGGCACGCAGGCGGCGCTGGAGGACGACCCGTCCGTGCTGTTCATCAGCCTGCATCAGGATCCGCGCACCTGCTACCCCGGCAGCGGGCACGCGTACGAGACGGGCAGCGGCGCGGGGGAGGGATTCACACTGAACATTCCGATGACGCCGGGCGCGGACGACGACGATTACCTCGCCGCGTTCAATGCCCGCGTGCTCCCGGCGCTCGATACGTTTCGGCCGGACGCACTGCTGATCTCCGCCGGGTTCGACGCGCACCATGCCGACCCCTTGGCGCAGATCCAGCTCAGCGAAGCGTGCTTCGAGCGGATGACGCGGTTGCTCGTCGGCGTGGCCGAGACCCACTGCGGCGGGCGCGTGATCAGCTCACTCGAAGGCGGGTATAATCTCCGCGCGCTGGGGCGAAGCATCGTGCGGCATCTCGTGGGACTCGCGTCGACTTAAGCGCGACGCGCTGTGCAGAACGCTTTCCACAACCCGCTCTCCGACTACACTGCCTCCAAATGCTCATCGTCGACGCTCATCTCGACCTCGCCTACAACGGTCTGCGCGGGCGCAACATCCTCCTGCCCGCGCGCGAGCAGACCGCCGACGACGAAACCATCCCCAGCGTCGGGTTCCCCGACCTCCGCGCGGGCCGCGTGCAACTGATCTGCGCCACGATTTTCTGCCCGCCCGATTCGCCCCGCGCGTCGGGGTACAAGACGGCCCAGGAAGCGCACGTGAGGGGTTGGCGGCAGATGCAGTGGTATCAGCGGCAGGTGGAGGCGCAGGTGTTGGAGTTCGCATGTGGCACGGGCATCCTGCCCGTGTCTTCACAAGAAGAAGAAGAAGACAACGGGCAGGATGCCCGTGCCACGATAAAGGCAATCCTGCTCCTCGAAGGCGCCGACGCCCTGCGGACGGTTGACGACGTTCAACCGTGGTTCGACGCCGGTCTGCGCATCGTCGGCCTGGCGTGGAAGCGCACGCGCTACGCCGGCGGCACCGGCGCGCCTGGACCGCTGACAGCCGAGGGTGTCGCGCTCGTCAAAGCCCTCGACGACGCCGGCATCATCCACGACACGTCGCACCTGGCGGAGGAATCGTTCTGGCAGTTGCTCGATCTCGCGACCGGGCCGGTGATGGCGTCGCACTCCAACTGCCGCGCGATCGTGCCCACCGACCGCCAGCTCTCCGATGACATGATCAAAGCGTTGATCGCCCGCGGCGGAGTGATCGGGATGAACTTCTATGACAAGTTCCTCATCCCGCCGGACGAATACGGCAACCGCCGCGCCACGCTCGTCGACCTCGTGCGGCACGTGAAGCACATCGCCGACCTCGCCGGCAATGCGAGCCACGTCGCCCTCGGCACCGACATGGACGGCGGATTGGGCCGGGAGCAGATCCCGGAGGAGATCACCACCAGCGCAGACCTCCCGCGCGTCGCCGACGCGCTGAGCGCCGGCGGCTTCGGCGATGATGATGTCCGCAACATCATGGGCGGGAACTGGCTGCGGTTTTTCCATGATGCGCTTCCGCGCCTACCGGAGTAACCACCAGCGACTCGGCATCGGCGCGGCGACGGGTGCGGATCAGCAGCGCCAGCAGCCAACCGTTCACCGCGATCGACCACAGCGGAAACACGAGCATGAGCCACTCCAGCGGATGCGGCCAACCGCCGCGCCACATGCGAATGACGTGACGGAGGTGATCGACGGAGCCGATCTGGAGCGTCGGCAAACCGATGATCATGGAAAGCGAGTCCACCGGACCATGCCCGTCAGGCATCAGCAGGTCCACCAGCAGCACGAACACGCCGAAGATTGCGAGAAGCGTCGCATGGATGGGCAGGAATCGGCTCCCCATGCGCCACGCCAGGTGGCGGACGATCCCGTAATGCATCGCGCAGGCAATCACGCCGGCGAGCATCGCGCCGAGCATCGGCACGATCCAGGCGATGCTCGCATTGGACCGCGGCACCAGCCCCCAGCAGAATGGTATCGCGAGGTAGAGCGTTGCGCAGACGCGCAGCCGACTTGAGCGTCGTGGCGGCGTGCCCGGCTCCGGGCGTCCAAGCTTCCACGCGGCAAACCACGCGAGCACCCAGATGGTGCAGCCGATGCCCAGCAGTACCGCGCGCGAGGGGTCGCGCCATGCCCACATCGTGTCCGGTAAGACGATCATGACCAACATCAGCAGCAAAATGACGACGACCAGCGCCGCGCCCTCGCTCAAGTCGGTCAGCCACCGTCGATCGCACGGCCAGAGCGGCGGGCCCATCGTGTGTTGTCGATCTGCAAACTCAAGAAGGGTTCTTTCAATGTTGAAATTGCATTCGGGGCAGGCCGCCGTCGGCATAAGGCCGCGAAGGTTATAGCCGCAGGCGGCACAAGAGACGTCCTCATTGATCGGATTCATGACGGTCGAAGCTTGCGGAGGATCGGTAGTGCCGGCATGCATGGTGGGCTTATCATACCCGCGTGTTGCCCCATGAATGATCGCCCCGCTCCCGACCTCCCGCGCGTGACGTTCTGGCCGCGCCCCGGCGCGCGCGACGGGCCGAATGCGCCTGCGGTTGTTCTGATTGAGCGACGAAAGTCGATTTGCCCACGAATCTCACGAA
>JBBSLV010000010.1:0-19779 GCA_038233535.1 Tepidisphaerales bacterium
CGATGATCAGCAGCCCGCCCATCGTGGGCGTGCCCTTCTTGTCCTTCATCAGTTTGTCGAGGTCAGCCTGGTCGAAGGTCGCGAGATCCCCGAACTTTCGACCGCGCAGCCACGCGATCACCCCTTCGCCGCAGCCGACGCAGATCGTGAAGCTGAGCAGGATGGCGGTGACGGATTGAAAGGTCAGCTCCTTGAAGACGCGCAGGAAACCAAAGCCGTGCGACTGGAGCCAGGGGAGGTATTGATCGACGAGCAAATAAAGCATGGGCGACGCGTTACGCGGCCGAGGATACCGACGGGACGATGTCGATGGTATCGGCTACGAGGCAACTTTCCGGACACGCGCCGACGCGGGTTGCGCCGTTTCCGAAAGCGCCTGGGCGATGAACTCCAGCCGCATTCCGCGGGAACCCTTCAGCAGCACCAGATCGTCCTTTTTCACCCACCTGCGGACCGCCGGGGCGGCGGCGGGGGCGTCGCCGAACGTGCTGATCACCTTGGGGTTCATGCCCGACTTGCCCGCCGCCTCCGCGATCAGCGCAGCGCTGGGGCCGACGCACACCAGCATGTCGAGCTTGCACGTCGCGGCGAATTCGCCGATCTCGCGATGGTATCGCTCGCTCGTCTTGCCCAGCTCGCGCATCTCCCCAAGCACCGCAATCCGCCGACCGGCCGTCGGAAGGGCGGCGACCGTCTCCAGCGCCGCCCGCATCGAGTTGGGGTTGGCGTTGTACGCATCGTTCAGCAGCTTGATCCCGTTGACGTCGTCCAACTGCAACCGCATGTCCGGCCCCTCGGCCGTCGCCAGCGACTCGATGATCGCCGCCTCGCTCACGCGCAGGCGCCGCGCCACCGCAATGGCCGCCAGGGCATTGGCGGCGGTGTGCTTGCCGAGCATGGGGACGAACACGTCGCGCGAGCCATTGAGTTTGAACGTCACGCCGCGCTCCGTGCATTGCACGTCGCTGGCGAACAGGTCGTTGTGCTCGCCGAAGCCGAAGGTGACCATTTTGCCCGGATAATGAGCGACGGCGTCGACCAGATCGCGATCGTCGCCGTTGACGATGAGCAACCCCTTGGGGTTCAGTCCGGTGATGACCGTCGCGTTCTCCCGGCGGACGCCCATCAGGTCGTCAAGAAATTCCAGATGCTCGGCGCCGCAGTTGGTGATGACCGCGATGTCCGGCAACGCCATCTCCGTCAGCACCTTGATCTCGCCATGATGGTTCGTGCCCATTTCGAGCACGAGATAGTCCTGATTCGGGTCGGCCGGGAAGATCGCCAGGGGCACGCCGATGTTGTTGTTAAAACTCTTGGGCGACGCGCTGCCGCGGAGTTTTGCACCGAGGGCGGTGTGGATCAGATACTTCGTGCTCGTCTTCCCGTTGGAGCCGGCGACGCCGATGACCTTGGCCCGCATGTGCTTGCGAACGTAGCGGGCGAGCATCCCCATCGCCGTGCGCGTGTTGGGAACCTGGATCAGGTGGAGGTTGGGCAGCGTGACGGCGGGTGGCGCTTCGACGAGCGCCGCGATCGCGCCGCCGGCCGCGACTTGCGGCAAAAACGCGTGGGCATCGAAATTGTCGCCCCGCAGCGCGATGAACAAGCACCCCGGCTCGATCCGCCGGGAGTCCGTGCACACCGTCACGATCGACTGCGGCGACTCCTCCGGCTGCGGCGCAAGAAACCTGCCGCGCACGGCCTGGCGAATCTGTCGGATCGTCAGTGGAATCATGGGGTGCGATTTGCGATTGGAATACAGGCGCGCGACGCCCTTTGCCTTTCAATCGCAAATCGAAAATCGAAAATCGACAATTCCATCACGCCGCCGTCTTCTGTCCCAGCGCCCTCAGCGCTTCCTCCACGTCGTCAAAATGATGCTTCTCCTGACCCAGTATCTGATAATTCTCATGACCTTTGCCGGCGATGAGGACGATGTCGCCCGGGGCCGCGTCCGATAGCACGCGCCCGATGGCGGCACGCCTGTCATGTTCGACACAGACCAACTTGTCGGTGTCGGCGGGGAGGCCGGCGACGATTTCCCTGAGAATTTTCTCCGGATCCTCGGTGCGCGGGTTGTCGCTGGTGATGTAGATCTCGTCGGCGAGTTTCTCGGCAATCCTGGCCATGCGCGGGCGTTTCGTGCGGTCCCGGTCGCCGCCGCAGCCGAAAAGGACGCGCAGCCGACCGGTGTTTTTGCACAGCGGGCGGAGGGACGAAAGCACGTTCTCCAGCGCGTCGTCCGTGTGCGCGTAATCGACGAGCACCGCAAACGGCTGACCCGCGCGAACCGGCTGCAACCGCCCCGGCGCGCCGTGGCAATCGGAAAGCCCCCTGGCGATCTGGTGTACGCTCAGCCCCGAAACTTCGCCCACCAGCGCGGCCGCGGCAAGCGCGTTCTCGATGTTGTGTTTGCCGATCATCGGCATCGACACTTCCGCCCGCCCATCCGGCGTGTGCAGGATGAAATGCGTGCCCGTCGCCGTTACAGCGATGTCGCGGGCGCGGTAATCAGCCTTCTTGCCGAACCCGAAGCGAATGATCCGCGAGCAGCAATCTTGAATCATCCGGTCGGAGAATTTGTCGTCACCGTTGACGACCGCGACGGCCTCGGCGTCGAGCGAACTGAACAGTTGCGCCTTGGCGGCGGCGTAGTTCTCCATCGTCTTGTGATAATCGAGGTGGTCGCCCGTGAGGTTGGTGAACGCGGCGCCGGCGAACTGCACGCCCGCGACGCGGCCTTGGTCCAGCGCGTGGCTGCTCGTCTCCATCGCCACCGCGCGGCAACCCTTGTTGCTCATCGTCGCAAGCAAGTTGGCGATATCGCAGGCGGCGGGGGTGGTCATCTCGGCTTCGCGGCGCGTCCGGCCGTCGTCGATCTCCACCGTGCCGATCATCCCGCAGCGCTGGCTCACCTTCCCGAGCAGGTGGCGGATGAGGTAGGTCGTCGTCGTCTTGCCGTTCGTCCCCGTCACGCCGAACACGCGCATCGCCGC
This sequence comes from Tepidisphaerales bacterium, assembly GCA_038233535.1. Taxonomy (GTDB): domain Bacteria; phylum Planctomycetota; class Phycisphaerae; order Tepidisphaerales; family Tepidisphaeraceae; genus DASYWJ01. The sequence continues at coordinate 2,997 of JBBSLV010000010.1, forward strand.
GCTGGGCGAGCCGTAATGCAGGTTCGCGAGCACCGATGCGGCGGCGCCGGCATTCTCCACCACGATGCACGGCAGGGGGCTGTTCGGGATCTTCGCCTCACACACGACGGCGACCGCGCCGCGACCCTTGGCGTCGGCGACGTACTGCGCGCCGTCGGTTTTCGTCCCCCCGCGCGCGACGAACAGGTCGCCGGGCGTGACGCAGCGCGAGTCTTCGCGGACCCCGCTGATTTCGATGTTTGGAATGCCCGAAAGTGAGAACTGCGGATCGAACTGCCGAAGCAGTGCGTGAAGCAAAAGCATGTCAGAGCATCCCTTCCCCGTGAGGCCCGGTCCCCAAGCGCCTCATCAACCGCAGGCTGCCGTGCCCGCCGCGGCGGAAGCTAGCATAGGGTACGGACGGATTCAACGTGGGTTCAAACGACCATCACGCGGGTGCGCACCCGCTGATGTTTCTTCGACAGGGCGGAGGGAGGGGGATGAAAAGATGCTGGGATGAGGGGGCGACGGGGCGACGGGTGAGGTGCGCGCCGTGCGATCATCCCATCACCTTGTCATCCCCTCACCCCAGCACCCCAGCATCTTCACTCCAGGTACAGCACGTCCCCCGACTTCACCTGCTTGACCGGGAGCGGGCGCGACGCGAGCTGTTGCTCGCTCGTCGCGAACAGCGGGCTGATCTCGATCGTCGCGTCCGGCTCCCCGTCCTTCATCGCGACCGACGCGCCCGCCTGCGTGAGCCACCGCGCCGACCGCCGGATCTGGTCGCGGCGGCACGTCGCGGGGGAGTCGACCCCCTCGGCGTTCTTCACCGGGGAAAATTCCTCCGCCCGCTCGGTCTCATACACGATCGCGTCCTTTGCCAGCGGGATCGCGTCGAACACGAACTGCTCGAGCTTCACCGCGTTGGGCTTCTCCGGCTTCACCGCGTTGCCGGCCTCGTCGACGTACGGCACTTTCTTCTCCGCCCGATGCCAGATAAGACTCAGGCGCCCGCCTTGATTCAGCCGTTCGACGAACGAGCGGCGCAGGGCGTGGATCGCGATCGAGCCGGCGTTGAACTTCAGCCCCCCGTCGGGGTTCGTCTGCTTAGCCAGCGTCTCGGGCAAATCGCTGTACTCGATGACCTGCAACACCCCATCGCCGATGACGAAGTTGCCGACTTTTTCCAGCGCGTTGGCCTTGGGGATCGTCTTGGAGCTCATCTCGCTGCCGGTCAGATCGTGGAGCCCGAGAAAGAGGGGGTCGATGCATTGGACGAGCGGGTTGTCGACCTGGAAGTACGAGAGGTGCTCGACGCCGCGCTGCTTCATGTCCGCCAGCGCGCCGCTTTTCTCAAGCGCGCGGAGGGATCCGCCGTGACCGTCGGGGCCCAGGGCGAGGGAGTCCTGCTCGCCGAGCAGGAGCCGACCATCGGTGGCGAAGGCAGGCATCATCCCCTGCTGGAAGAAGAGGATGTTCCGCGGGTCGTAGCCGAAGTAAGCGTTGCTCTCGAAAAACGCGCGCGTCCGCGCATCGTTGATGTCGCTGGTCATGACGTACCACGGGATTGGGCAGCGGCAGGCGCGCGAGTGCGCCAGTAACTGCTCAGCGAACACCTGGAATAGCGGCTTGCTCTTTATCGGCGTCACGGGATATTCGCCCTTGGGGCCGTCGTAGCCCAGCCGCGTGCCCTGCCCGCCGGCGACGAGAAACGCGCCGATTCTGCCGCCCTTGAGCAGGTGGTGGCCTCGTGCTTCGGCGTCCTTGTAAAGCTGGACCTGGTCGGGCCCGGGACCGCGCGGGAACGTTTTGACGGGCCGGATGTCGCTCGGCAGCGGCAGGGGGGCCTTTATGCGGACCTGTGATTCAACTAACTCTGAGAGGGCGTCGAGGTCGAGGGACTCGAGCTGTTGCGTGAGCTTCGCGCGGCGTGCGGGGTCGAGTGAGTCCGCGAAGCGCAACACGTGACCCTGCCCGATCGATTCCAACTTCTGTTTCATCGCCGCGTCGTTCATCGCAGATGCCTCCGGGAGATTCGTTTTCAATCGCGCGCGAATGCTAAACGCGCGTCGATCATTCTTCCAACGGATGATGTGCCATTGAAAAAGCCCATGCCTGGGGCATGGGCTTCTCGAATGTAAACAAATTCGTGGGGCGCGTCGCTTACGACGCGAGTCGCAGCGCCGCCTCCCCGACCTTGCGGCGGGCGTTGATCGACATGGTTCGGATCCACACCGACACCTTCTGGTGATTCCGCGCCGTGGAGAGAATGTTCTGAAGACCGGCGGGCCCATCGCTGACCACGTGCGTGATCCGCATCGGCGGCCGCTCTCGGACGATCTCAACGACCGGGCGACGGCCCGTGATGGCGGCGTACATCGCCAGATCCTGCTCGCTGATGTACTTGCTCGCGTGAATCTGCTCGACCTCGACCGTCTCGACGATCGGACTATCCTCTAACTCGTCGTGATGCTCATGCATATGCGATGCTCCTTGAAGGCCGCGGCCTCGGCGTCGGGGCGCGGCGTACAGGGTTTATCTGCATCACGGACACAAATTCTTGAGGCGAACAGCGGACGCGGCGGTTTCGATCGGTCGACGAGCGCGCTTCCGGCCTTGCAAACCACGCAACCGCGCATAAAATCGGTGGCGTCCCTACGGGCAGGTAGCTCAGTTGGTAGAGCACTCGGCTGAAAACCGGGGTGTCGCCGGTTCAAATCCGGCCCTGCCCATTTCCCCTTCCATTTTAGGATCGCATCGCGGATTCGCTGCTTCCCGCTCCCGAAGTCCACGAACGGTTCCGTGAAATGCGCAGCTTCCAGTTTGACCGACCCCTATTCCTTCGCATAATGTGAAGCCGTGAACGTTATCAGCCGACGGAAGTTACGAGACTTCTATGAGGCGACTCCGCAACGATACCGACACGCGGCTGCGCTCGACGCATGGTTCCACCTCGCCCGCAGAGCCCGTTGGCGACATTTTCCGGACGTAAGAGCGACATTCGGACAGACGGACGTCGCCGTGGGCGATGCGGGAAGGACCGCTACGATCTTCGATGTCGGAGGCAACAAGTATCGCGTCGTCGCCCACGTCGATTACGCGAGGCAGACGGTGAAGATCGAGGCCGTCATGGATCACGAGGAGTACGACCGGAAACTGTGGGGAAAACTATTCTGACCGGAGCGTCCCATGCCGCATACGAAGACCCGCCGAAGCGGAAACCGCATCTCCGACACGTACCTCGCGTTGATCGAGCAGTTTCCCCTCAAGACGCTCAAGAGCGAAGCGCAGCACGAACGCGCGGCCGCGGTCGTTTCTCAACTGATCGGGCGCACGCTCGACGCCGGCTCGGGCGATTATCTCGATGCGCTGCTCGTGCTCGTAAGCAAGTATGAGGATGAACGGCACGCGATCGGTGACGACCTGACGGCTCGGCAGGCGCTTCGCGCGCTGATGGATTTCAACCAGCTCACCCAAGCCGATATTGGCCGGGTCATCGGCAGCGAATCGGCGGTGTCGATGTTCCTCAGCGGTGAACGGGGGTTGTCCAAGCCGCAGATCAAGAAGCTTGCCGAACGCTTTAAGCTGGATCCGATGATATTTCTGGGGTGAGGAGAGAACGCCGCGCCGCGGCCCCGCACTCCGGGCATTGGCTGGGCGTGACGCGGAGGTCGTAGCCGCATGACTCGCACTGGCCGAGCGCGCGGCGGGCGGGGCTTCCTACTGCGGCGGCTCGATGCGGATGACCTGCGTGTTGCTCTCGCGCTGCACGACGAGCACGACCGGCTCCTTCGGCTTTTCCTTGCGGGTCGCCTCGTACGCCTTCTGGAATTCCTCCACGCTCGTTATAGGCTCGCCGTTCATCTCGGTGATCAGGTCGTTCATGCCCAGCTTGGCCGACGCCGCGGAGCTTTGCGGCTTGATCAGCGCGACGACCACGCCCGTGGCGTCGTCCTTGAGGCGGCGCTGGTACTTGTCGACGAACAAAAGCTCGCGCACGGAGAAGCCCAGGTCTTCTGCGTAGTAGCGCTGGGCGAGGTTGGGCATCTTCGGCCGCTCTTCGAGCGTCACCTTGACGTCGGTCAGCTCATCGCCCTCGCCGCCGCGGAACAGCGAGAGCGTCACTTCATCGCCGACCTGTTTGCGGCGCAGCTCGCGGACGAGGATCATCGGCAGTTCTTCGGGCGCGTCGCCGCGCTCCAGCGCTTCGCCGTCGAGCTTCACGACCACGTCCCCGCTTTTGAGGCCGGCCTTGTCGGCGGGGGTGTCCTTGATGATGTCGCCCAGCTCGATCGCCGGCTGGTCCGTCAGGCCGAGTTCTTCTGCGACGTCTTTATTAAGACCGGTCATGGCGGTCTGGGGGATGCCGATCCACGGGATCGGCGAGGGCTCGCCGGCGATGGGCGGGGACTTGATGCCGGCGATGAAGTCGCGCGTGGGGACGAAGAAGATCGGGGGGTTGGTCACGGCAGACAGCGGATTGCGCGGGTCGTTCATGTTCAAAAACGCCGACTGCTCCGACTGATAATTCACGAACCCGATGGCCTGCCCCTTGACGTTCAGCACCGGCGACCCGACCGCCGCAAGCCCGCCGCCGGCCATCACCTGCGGGGTTTCCCCGCGCAGCTGCGCCGCGATGTGGGCCTGCATCAGGTACGTCTTGTACCCCGCGTCCTTGGGCAAAAGCCCAACCGACAGCACGGGCTCGCCGACCGCGTACGACACGTCCTCGAACGTGATCGGCGTCATCTTCTGCGGCTCGGTCGTTTTCACGAATGCGAGGTTGGTGCGTTCGTCGCGGCCCAGGAAGACGGCTTGGAGCTCTTCGGGATCCTTGTCGAAGCGGGGGACGATGATTTTGAAGTCCTTCATCTGCTCGTCGGGGATGCGCATGTCGACGGTGGCGATGGACATCATCACCAGCCCGTCGGCGCCGACGACCACGCCCGCGCCGGCCAGCTCGCGGCGCCCCAGCTCCGTTTCCCACACGAACTGCACGGCCACCAGCGACGGCGAGACGCGCTCGTACAGCTTGCGCGCCAGCTCGGGGTTGACCCCGGCGCGGGCGATGGGCATTGTGAACAAAAGCGCGAGGACAAGGAGAGACGGGATCAGCTTGCGAATCATTCGGTCTCCGTTCAGAACCACCGGAACAATCTCACCCCCCCGCAGAGGGCGGGTTGGGCAGGATTGTAGAGCAAGGAAGTCACGGAGGACAGGAGCCAAGGAGACCAAGCGAGAAGCGAGAAGTCGAAGAACTGCATCGTGACGTGCGCATCTCGCCCGTGCGGACGTATTCGCATGGGCAAAATGCCAATGTCACGACGAAACTTTCATTTCCTAAATTTAGGTGATTGAAGGCACCGAGCGCCTGCGGCGATTGAGAGTGAGGGCAGCGATGGAGAACACGGCGAGGCCCAGACCCGACGGCTCGGGCACGGCGGCGGCGTCGCTGATCAGCCCCCACGTCTGGGTCGCGATGCGCTGGCGACCGTCGTTGTTCGGGTGGACGCCATCGGCGAGGTAGACGCCGTTCGTCTGCGCGAGCGCCCCGAACTCCCCGTACATGTTCAGGAACAGTGCATCCGTCCGTGCCAGGCTCAGCTCGTGCAGGGCCTGGGCATACCCGAGCGACTTCTCGTTGCCTGTGTCATAACTCGACACCAGCACGAAGCGCATGCCCGGCTCGACGGCCGAATATCGGTCCAAGATCGATTCGACGCGGTTCTTCCAGTCGCCCTTGCTGTGGCTGTCGTTCTGGCCGAGCCAGAGGTAGGCGACGTTCGCGTCGGTGAAGTCGAGGTGAGCCGCCACGGCGGCGTCGGTGGCGTTGGCGGGGTCGAGGTAATGCTCGACACCCTTCCCGCCCTGGCTGATCATGTCGAGCTGAAATCCATCGTCGCCGGTGCTGAATCGCGTGGCGATGATGGGCAGGTTCGCGCCCGCCGTCAATGTGGTTCCGCCGTCCACCTGGAGCGTCGCGCTGAACCCGTTGGACCAGTCGGTGGGGGTTGCCGTGGCGGTGAAGGAGCGGTACTCGGGGGTGGCGGCGTATCCGAGCACGGGGACGGTCGCCAGCGGCGCGGGGGACGTGCCGTTGCCCGTCCACAGGTTGAACCGCAGCCCGCTCGCCTGCGCGCCCGGATTGGCGTACGCGAGGGCGGAGAAGGTGACCGGCTTCCCCTGCGCCCAGTTGCCGTCGGCGTACACGGCCGCCTGGTTGGAGGCGAGATGGGCGTCGAGCACCCGGTTGGACAGCTGGTTGGTGACGGTGCCAGCAGTGCCCGCCTTGAAGATCGGGTGCAGCGTCGCGCCGGGCGAAATTGCTGTTGTCCCATCCGGTGCCGCCGGCGCATCGGGCGAGCGGCGGTAAACGCGATCGAGCCATGGATGCGAATGGGAGATGAAGACATTCGCGGCCACGTCGCCGCTGCCAAAGCTTTGGGCAAAGCTACCCGACACGACTTGCCCGCTGACACGGTCGGGCTGCCACGTGCTGAGGTAGTAGTGCCCCATCTGATTCTGGATGGAGTCGCCCAGCATGACCATGCGAGCGTCGCGATGCACAATCTGATCGGCGATATCGAAGTTGCCCGCAAAGCGCGGAAGCGCGGCTGCGGCCACTGCTGGTGCTGCCGCGACGGTGAATGCAAATAAAAGAGCACGTTTCACGGCATTTCCCTTTTTTGATAGAGATGATGTTGGACGCAGCCAACATAGCCGTCCGCGCAGTCGGACGAAAGGGTTCTCCACCAAAAAAACGTTAATCTGTCGTGTCGCAAGAAAAAGTCAGCCGGGTTGCCCGATTGAACCGGTTGCGAGCGGGGCCTTTGAACGAAACGCCGTCACTCAGGCGATGCCGGGAAGAATCCATGCGACAGCTTCATCGTCTTGCGCTCTTCCAGTTCGAGGATCTCGCGCATGAGCAGATCGGGGAACGTCATCGGCACCACACGCCGGGCGTGGGGGTCGTCGGGGGTCCAGGCGATGATGCGTCCGGCGGAGTCGAAGCAGTAGGCGTTGGCAGCCGTGACGAGCTGGAAGAACGGAACCAGCCCGCCGGCGCCGTTGGCGGTGAATTCGTCGTACTGCGTGCGGAGGTCGAGCCACGGAGGCATCTGCGCGGCGATGCCGAACACCTTCAAGCCGTAGAGAAAGCTCCAGAGCGGGCCATCAGCGTCGTGCTCGGTGGGGCGCGGCCAGAGTTGCTCCTTCACCTCCACGTACAGCCCGCCGAGAGGGGACTTCGTGAAGGTGCGGAAGTCGTCGGGCAGCCGGAAGCCGACCGTCCGCTCGAACGCGGCGACGTCCGCTTCCGACGGCTCCTGCCCCTGGCACGCGACGACGTTGAACGAGTCGGCGTCGTAGCGTTCGAAGTAAGTGAAAAGAGCGTCGAGTGACATCGAGGCGCGACCTTTAAGAAGACTCACCACGGAGCACACGGAGAGCACGGAGAAATAAAAAATGGTGTCTGGAATGACTCCATGATCTCCGTGTGCTCCGTGGTGAATTCGCTTTTCTATCCGGAACTCAGCAGTGGCTGAAGGTGGTCGAACGCGAGCTTTGCAACGCCGCCGGCGGTGGTCTCGTAGGGGTACAGCTCGACCGTCGTCCATCCGCGGTAGTCGATGTCGTCCAGCGCCTTGAACACGGCGGGGAAATCGATGACGCCTTTGCCCGGCGTGAGGTGCTGGTGGACGCGGTTGTTTCCGATGTCCTCGAGGTGCACGTGCGCAATGTGCCCGGGAAGATTGCGGATGACGGCGGCGGGGTCGTCGCCGACGCAGAAGAGGTGGCCGATGTCGCAGTTCATGGCAACGACGTCCTCATTTTTGAAAAAGCGGTTCTTGAACTCGAGATACTCACCCGCCGTCTGGATGAACAGCCCCGGCTCGGGCTCGACGGCGAGGATGACGTCGAGCCGCTTCGCCAGCGGAACGACCTCCGCCAATCCTTCCGCGTACAGATCGCCGGCGCGATCGCGCGTGAGCTTCGTGCCGATCATCGGCCCCCCGGGCTGGAGGCTGACCGTCTTGGCGCCAAACTGGTGCGCCAGCTCGACGCTGGCCAGCGTGTGGTCGATGCGCCGCCGTCGCGCCGAAGCGTCGTTTTCGATCCACGTGGGGTGGTAGGTGTCGCCGCAGGCGAAGAGGGTGAACGCATTGACGTTGCTGACGACGAGGCCGGGCATGGCGATCTTGTCGCGCGTGTGCCGGCGACGGTTCTCGTCCATCGCCGGCGGGTAGGCGTGGTGCAGGTCAGCCATCAGCTCGACGCCGCGGTAGCCGATGGTGGCGATTGTGTCGATCGCCTCGTCGAGGGTGTTCTTCTTGAAGGCGTTGGTTGAAAAAGCGAGGTTGATCATCTCCGGGCCATTGTATGGCGTGGAGCGATTGAGCGACATGATGTGCGAGTGCGGGACCATTCCACAACGTGTACACTTCCCCCGATCATGCGCGTGCTTATTACCGAAGACCCGGTTGTCGATCGATCCCGGTATCTTTACGAAGCTTCGCCGTGGCCGGCGATGTGGGTGGGGCATCCGGAGCACGTGGGGCAGACGCCCGTCGTAGTCGCGTACAGGCGGAGCTTCAAGCTGGATGCACCGCAGCGCGTGCGGATTCATGTCTCTGCCGACGAGCGGTACGAGCTGTTCGTCGACGGTCGTCGCCAGGGACGGGGGCCGGAGCGCGGGGACAAGCAGAACTGGTTCTACGAAACATACGACCTCGATCTCCCCGCCGGCGAGCACCTGATCATCGCGCGCGTGTGGTGGCTGGGAAAAGACGCGCCGTCGGCGCACGCGCAGGTGACGGTCCGGCCCGGATTTTTTCTGATGGGGGAGGGGGCGCATCGCGAGCTGCTCAGCACGGGCATGAGCGACTGGCAGTGTAAAGCGCTCGGCGGGCACGCGTTCGATCCCCCGCAGCTCATCGGCGCGTTCTGCGCGGTGGGGGCGCGCGTCATCATTGACGGCGCGACGTTCCCCTGGGGGTTCGAGCGCGGCGACGGGGACGGGTGGGGCCCGGTGAAGGTGCTCGCCAAGGCGGCGCTGGGTTCGTACGTCAGCGAACATCCGCCGGAGTGGGTTCTGCGGCCGGCGCTGCTTCCGGGGATGATGGAAACGCCGATCCGCGGCACGGTTCGCCACGTGTCGGACCAATCTTCCGATCGCGTCAATCAAGTGCAGGTGCGGAAGGAAGCGCACCTCGCCGACGACGCGGCCGCCTGGCAGCGCATGGTCAAGGGCCAGAGCCCGGTCACGATCGGCGCGAACACGACGCGCCGCGTCCTCATCGATCTCGACAACTACTACTGCGCATATCCCGAGCTGATCACCACCGGCGGGCGGGGTTCAAGCGTTCGATTGTTCTGGGCTGAGTCGCTGTATCAGCAGCCGGAAGGGCACTCGAAGGGCAACCGCGACGAGATCGATGGCAAGTATTTCATCGGCATGGGCGACACGTTCAAGCCCGACGGCGGGCGGTCACGACCGTTCAACACGCTGTGGTGGGAGGCGGGGCGATACGTCGAAATCACCGTGCGGACGGCAAACCAGCCGCTCACGATTGACGCGTTCAACCTGCGCGAGACGCGCTACCCGCTCAAGTTTGACAGTCGCTTCGAGGCGTCGGACGCGCGACTAACCGAGGTGACGCCGATCGCGCTGCGCACGCTGGAGATGTGCGCGCACGAGACGTACTTCGATTGCCCGTACTACGAGCAGCTCATGTACGCCGGCGAAACGCGGCTGAATGTGCTCGGCACCTACGCGACGACCCGCGACGCGCACCTGCCGCGCAAGGCGATCGAGATGTTCGACCTCTCGCGGCTGAACGGGGGGCTCACCGAATCGCGCTACCCGACGCGCGTGCGGCAGGTGATCCCGACGTTCTCGCTGTGGTGGATCGGGATGGTGCACGATTTCGCCCTGTGGCGTGACGATCCCGCGTTCCTCGGCGTCCGGATGACGGGCGTGCGCGCGGTGCTTGAACCGTTCCGCGCCATGATCACAGAAGAGGGGCTGCTGCGCTCGCCGGATGGGTGGAGCTTCGTCGACTGGGTTCCCGGCTGGCGCGACGGCATGCCCAAAGACGCGTACCGCGGCATCAACGGCACGATCAACTGGATCTTCGTCAACGCCCTGCGTCAGGCGGCGGAGTTGGAGGAGTGGGCGGGCGAAGCGGAACTCGCCGCCCGCAACCGCAAGACCGCCCACCGAGTCGCCAAAGCGGCGTCCGGCGCGTTTTTCAACGAAAAGCGCGGGCTGATGGCGGAGGACCGGGAGCACACGCAGTTCTCCGAGCACGCCCAGTGTTTGGCGCTGCTGAGCGGAATGCTGGACGAGTCGAAGCGATCGCGCATCGGCGAGTCGCTGTTCAAGGACAACGACCTCGCGCAGGCGACGATCTTTTTCACGCACTACCTGTTCGAGACGTGCCGCGTCACGGGCCGGATGGACGTGCTGCACGATCGGCTGGGGATGTGGTTCGACCTGGCGCGCCACGGATTCAAGACGACATTCGAGATGCCCGAGCCGACGCGGTCCGACTGCCACGCGTGGGGCGCGCACCCCGTCTACCACTACTTCGCCACAATCCTCGGCATCCGCCCGGCGTCCCCGCGCTTTCAAACGGTCCGCATCGAGCCGCAACTCGGCCCGCTGACGAGCGCCACGGGCACGATGGTCCACCCGCGCGGCCAGATCGTCGTAGATGTCGCCCTTGACGGCGACCGGCTCAAGGGCAGCGTCTCACTCCCCGACGGCGTCAGCGGCGTCCTCGTCGCCAATGGCCGCGAAACTGCATTGCATCCGGGCGCGCAGCCGTTTTAGGGTCATCCAAAGAATGTGATGAACCCAGAGGCGCAGAGGACGCAGAGGTGAATGAGCGGAGAGAGAACCAGGGAGACGCCGCTGTTTACTTGCAGCCACATTGCGGCGATCCTCTCTCTTCACATTCCTTTCGTGACTCTGCGTTCTCTAGCGCCTCTGCGTTCAATCCGGATTTAAATGATCTGGTGACGCCGGCGATTGGATTGCTTGACCGTCATTTTCCGGACGTTTACGCTGATCGGCACATGAAATTCGCATTCAGCACCGTAGCCTGCCCGAAGTGGGACTTCGATACGATCGTCGCCCGCGCCAGGGAGTATGGCTACGCGGGTGTGGAGGTCCGGGGGTTTCTCAACGAGTCGGTCCTCACGGCATCCAATCCGTTCCTCACCGATCCGCGCAAGCTGCGCGATTTGTTCACCGACAACGGCGTTGACATCTGCTGCCTGGCCAGCTCGATTGCGATGACGCAGAACCGCAAGCGCGACAAGGCCGCCGCGGCAGACTTGAAGCAGTTCATCGACACGGCCCACGCGCTGAACTGCAAGCTGGTGAAGGTGTTCGACACGCAGGTGCGGCCGGGTCAGGACAGGCCCAGCGCCGGCGTGGCGCTGGGCAACTGGATCCTGCCGCTGGCGGATTATGCGGCCCAGCGCGATGTCGTCCTTGTCATCGAAAATGCGCTGTCATTCCGCTCGGCCAAGGAAATGTGGTCGATCCTCGACCGGCTTGGACATCCGTCGATCGCGTGCTGCTGGGACGTGTTTAACGCGGCGATGGCGGGGGAGTCGCCGTTCCTCTCGGTGCCGACGCTCAACAGCAAGATCCAATACACGCAGGTGAAGGACGCGAAGCTCGGGCAGCTTGGCGCGAGCTACACGAAATTGGGCGACGGGGACGTGAAGGTCCAGACGTTCCTGACGCGCCTGCGCGGCATCGGGTACAAGGGATGGGTGACGTTCGAGTGGGAAAAAGCCTGGCTGCCGAACATCGCCGAGCCGGAAGACGCGCTCCCGCACGCGATCATGAAGCTGCGCGAATGGACGGCGTCGGGCGAGGACATCGAAAGCGCCGAAGGCGACGGTGAACCGGCCGGCGCGAGCACGGGGGCGGTGATCGCATAGCGCGCGGGAGCGACGCCTTTTCCTGGGATGCCTTTGCGCGGTTTCCGCCGCTTGCGGCTTTGCGAGCGAATGCGTGTCGCTGCTATGCCGCAAGCGGCGCATGACAAAACACCCGCTGTCGTTAAATTCTCGTCGAGTTGGATCGCTAAAAGTTATGCTTCGGCCGGCGCGGTCAGCAGGCGCTTTACGCGCGTCGCCTTCGACCCCTTGGGGCCGTCCTCCGCTTCGTATTCCACCACTTCCCCGTCCTGGAGCGTGCGGAATCCCTGGCCTTCGATCACGCTATGGTGGACGAACACGTCCTTGCCCTCTTCAGACGCGATGAAGCCGAACCCCTTTTGATCGTTGAACCACTTAACCTTCCCCATGCCCATACAATCCAGCCTTTCCAGACAATTCAGAGGCTTTGTTCAGAGAAGCCCCCGACAACTGCGGCACGCGCTGCCCATCCGTTCGGGCCCGTCCCGAGCGGACACGCGTCCATTGGTGCCGGTGGACGCGAAACCGAGTGGTGAGAATAACAAAGGCTGAGTTCGGCATCAAAAAATTCAATAGTTTTCGCAATGGAATATGTTCGCTCGCGTCCACTTATCCACAATGGACCGAATTTTCCGGGGCAATTGCAACCGTCCCGTCAAAATCTTTAAATTTCCAGGCATTTTTCACAACTTTTTCTCAGAAAGCTGTTTCACGATACACTCGATGTGACATAAGTGTTTTATACATCAATAATTGTGACTATACTATCGGCCTCTGTAATGTGTTCACGGCATTGCCGACGCGTTAAGGAGGGCGACGTGAGGATCGAATCGCTGAAATGCCGCACTTTTGAGCAGCCTGGGCCAGAGAGTTTTCCACCCGTTATCCACAATCTGCGGATACCCTTGATTTTCTCCTGCTGCCGCAGAGACTGTCGCCACGCTTTTCCCCGCCCGGCAAGTCATCGAATGAACCTTCTGGAAGTCACCAAGCTGGTCAAGAGTTACAACGGGCGGACCGTTGTGAACGAGGTCAGCTTCCTGCTGCACCAGCAGGAGATCGTCGGCCTCCTCGGGCGAAACGGCGCGGGCAAGACCACCACCTTCCGCATGATCCTCGGCATGGTCGTGCCCGAAAGCGGGGCGGTGGCGTTCGACGCCTCGGACATCACGCACCTCCCGATGTACAAGCGGGCTCGACGGGGGATCGGATACCTGTCGCAGGAACAGAGCATTTTCCGGCAACTTACGGTCTGGCAGAACCTTCAGGCAATCCTCGAGACGCTCAACATCCGCAGGGCTGAACGGATCAAGCGCGGCGAACAACTGCTCGCCCAGTTCGGCCTGCAAAAGGTTCGTAACCAGAAGGCCCACCTCTGCTCCGGCGGGGAGAAGCGCAAGCTGGAGATCGCCCGCGCGCTGGTGACGCAGCCAAAGCTCATCCTGCTTGATGAGCCGTTCAGCGCGGTCGACCCCATCGCGGTGGAAGATCTTCAGCGCGAGGTCAAGCGCCTCAAGGAAGAGTTCGGCAAGAGCGTTCTGATCACCGACCACAACGTCGCCCAGACCCTGCGCGTGTGTGACCGCGCCTTGATCATCAACGACGGCCGGGTGTTCAAAGAGGGCACCCCCAGGGAAATCATCAACGACGCCGGGGTCCGCAGCGCATACCTAGGCAACACCTTCCGCGGCGACGAGTTCGGGTGATGACCTCCGCCAATGGCGGGCATACACTCACGTTCCGGACGTCACGCTGTCTATAACTCTGACGCTGTCCATCACCCCCTATGGAGCCCATGATGAACTTGAAACGTGCCCTTCGTTTTTCCTTCGCCGCCTGCCTTGGTTCGGCGCTAGCAATCCCACTGGCCGGGGCGCAGACGACGCACCCGGTCCCGCAGGGGGCGCAACCCCAACAGCCCCAAGCCGCGCAGATTGATCCGAAGGCGACCGAGCTGGTCGATAAGGTGAAGGCCGCGTACAGCAAGCTGACGGCGCTGGACGTGGCGGGGAAGGTGTCGGGGAACTTCGACGTGGCCGGGCAGAAGCAGCAGAAGACGCAGGAGTTCACCGGCTCGTACGCCGCGCCCAACAAGTTCCGCCACCAGGCGAAGGAAGGCGTGCTCCTGGGTTCGACGGGCGAGAAGGTCTACGTCTATTCACCGTCTGAAAATGTTTACGTCTCGCAGGACGCGTCGAAGGAGAAATTCGTCGAAGTCCCGCAGCCGGTGGGCAACATGCTGTTTGGGGAAGACCCGTCGTTGTTGATGGCCGTCTCGGCCGACCCGCTGAAGTTCCTCGAAGGCGCGACCGTCAAGCGGTTGGACGACGTGACGATCGACGAGAAGGCGCACCCCGCGCTGCACGTGAGCGGCCGGCCGAGCGCGGAAGAAGTCACGCTGGTGATCGACCCGACGACCCATTTGCTCCGCCGGATGTCGATGGACCTGACCAAGGCGATCGCGCAGCGCGGCGCGCCGGACATCAAGGCGGCGGAGTTCACCATCGACTACACGACGTCGACGCCTGACGGCGCGACCAAGCCCGAGCAGTTCGCCTGGGCGCCCCCCGAAGGCGCCCGCGACGCCGCCGCCCAGCAGGCCGGCGCGGGTTCGGGCGGGTCGGCTGCGGCGCTGGAAGGCAAGCCGGCGCCGCCGTTTGCCCTGGCGAACCTGGAAGGCAAGGAAGTGAAGCTTGCAGATCTCAAGGGCCAGGTCGTCGTCCTCGACTTCTGGGCCACGTGGTGCGGCCCGTGCGTGGCGTCGCTGCCCGCCCTCGACAAATACGCCGCCGAGCAGGCCAAGGACGAAAACGGCGCCAAGATCTTCGCCGTCAACCTTCAGGAAGAGAAGGACAAGGTTCAGGCGTTCATGACCAATAAAAAGCTCACGCTCCCCGTTCTGCTCGACACCGACGGCAAGATCGGCGAAGCCTACAAGGCCGAAGCCATCCCGCAGACGGTCGTGATCGGCAAGGATGGGATCGTCCGAAAAGTCTTCGTGGGCGCCAACGAAGCGGCGCTGGAGAAGGAAGTCGAAGCGGCGCTGAAGGCGCAGTAAATCTTCGGATCGCACCCCAAGCCACCCTCGCGAAGACGCAAGCGACCACCCGACCGCCACGGCGGAACCGGGTTGCTTGCGTCTTCGCGTTTTTTAACCCCCCGCTCGTATTTCACACAATGGCGCGTCGCGATTCGTTCTTACCGGACCGGACGACCCGCTTACCCTGTTTATCTCACAAAGTCGCGCCCCTGACGCGCCGATACCGAGATAGGTCGACGGTTCGCGCAACCCGGCGCGAAGCGCGTGCGCCCGGCGTGTCTTGTGTATTTGTGAGTGGGTGAGCATGAACGAGCAACTCATCAGCCGCATCCGGCAATGCCCGACCCTGCCGACGCTGCCCGCCATCGCAATCCAGGTTCTCGACCTGGCGCAGCGGGCAGAGGCCGACATCGCCGAGATCGCGCGGGTCATCTCCAAGGATCCCGCCCTTTCCAGCAAGATCCTCCGCACGGTCAACTCCAGCTTCTACGGACGCAGCCAGCACGTCAGCACGATCAGCCACGCGCTGGTCATCCTCGGCCTTCAATCCGTTAAGACGCTCGTGCTGGGCTTTTCGCTGATCTCAAACCTGAGCAAGACCAAGGCCAAGGGGTTTAACCACCTGACGTACTGGCGGCGGAGCATCGTCGCGGCCACCGCGGCGCGGACGATCGCGGCAAAGATCAACCTCGTGCAGCAGGAAGAAGCGTTCCTCGTCGCGCTGCTGATGGACATCGGCATGCTCGTGCTCGACCAGGTTCTCGCCGAACAGTACGGCGAAATCTGCGATGCCGCCCGCTCGCACGAACACCTGGCCGTCACCGAGCAGCAGGCGATCCAGATGAACCACGCCGACGTCGGGCGCATTCTCGCCGAGCAGTGGAAGCTCCCGCCCGTGCTCACCGTGCCGATGGCTGCGCACCACGACCCCAAGGGCGTGAAGGAGCCGTCGCTGAAGAAGCTCGCGGAGATCGTTTGCGTCGCCGGCCGCTGCGCCGACGTGTTCGTCGATGAAAACGCCGCCCCCGCGATCGCCCACGTCCGCGCGCTGTGCAAGGAATATTTCCAGATGGACGACGCCGACGCGCTGCTCTCGGAGATCGGGGGGCGGACGAAGGAAGTGGCCTCGCTGTTCGAGATCAATATTGGTTTGCCGAACCAGTACGAGGCGATTCTGAAGAAGGCGAACGAGACGCTGGTGGAGATCACGATCCAGAGCCAGCAGCAGTTTTCGACGCTCCAGCAGCAGAACCAGCAGTTGAAGGTGGCGGCGACGATCGACGGGCTGACGGGGCTGTCGAACCGGGCGCATTTCGATGTGTTCCTCGGCGAGCAGTTCAGCCGGGCGGCCGCAACGGGCAAGCCGCTGGCGCTGCTGCTGATGGACGTCGACAGGTTCAAGAGCATCAACGACAAGCACGGGCACCCGGCGGGGGACCAGGTGCTGCGCATTCTCGGCAAGCTGCTCCGCAGCGCCGCCAAACCGCACGACCTCGCCGCCCGTTACGGGGGGGAGGAGATGGCCCTGATCCTCCCGGGCTCGGACCGCGCCGCGGCGTCGAAGATGGCCGAGATCATCCGCCGCGCGATCGAGACCAAGCCGATCCCGCACGAGCAGATCGGGATCCCCGTGACCGCCAGCATCGGCGTCGCCGTGTTCGAACCCGGCAGCCCGTTCCGGCAGGCTGCCCAGCTCATCAAGGCTGCGGACCTCGCCGTCTATAACGCCAAGCACTCGGGGCGCAACTGCGTGAAGGTGTTCTCGCTCTCGACCCCCGCGCCCGCCCCCAGACCCGCCGCGGCGTAATCTTCCCTCCGTTCACA
>JBBSLV010000011.1:0-19287 GCA_038233535.1 Tepidisphaerales bacterium
GAGGCCGTCTGCCGCGACGAGCAGGCCTTTCGCGAAGAGTTGCACCGGTATGCCCTCCCAGCGGACGGTCAGCCACCGATCACTCCGATGCAGATTCCACCGTTGGTGAGCTCCCACCTCCAATGGGTAC
Source organism: Tepidisphaerales bacterium (assembly GCA_038233535.1). Taxonomy (GTDB): domain Bacteria; phylum Planctomycetota; class Phycisphaerae; order Tepidisphaerales; family Tepidisphaeraceae; genus DASYWJ01. Next base: position 131 of record JBBSLV010000011.1, read on the forward strand.
GGCCGACCAGCCGGAACAAGATGTTCAACGCCCGCATCACCTACCGCAACTTCGGCGACCGATGGTCGGAACACCGCCGAGTGGCGCAGAAGCAGGTCGAGCTGAAGCGCGTCAAGCAGATGGTAGAAGGCAACGCCGCCAATGCGTTGGAGTTGGAACGGGCTCAACTGGAAGTGATCTTCAAGGGCCACCAGCTCGGTCTGTCGCACATGGAACTGGCCAAGGCCAAGCTCGAGGCGGCGGGAGCGAAGCTGCGGGTGGAGTTCATGAAGCTCACGGCCCCGTTCGACGGGATTGTGGAGAAGATCGACACGGAAGTCGGGGAAATGCTTGACCCGCAGCGTCAGCCATTCATGATGATCGTGTCCAACGACCCGATCAAGATCGTCGTTCAACTCACGGCGCCGCAGGCGTCGAAGCTGAAAAAGGGGGACACGCTAGACGTGCGGTATAAGATCGATCCTGACAACGCCTGGCACCAGGCGACGGTGCAGTCACTGGGAGCTGTCGCGACGGCGGGGTCGGGATTTGAGAGCCTGCGCGAAGTGCACCTGACGATGCCCAACCCGACGACGCGCGAGACCGGGCTGTGGCTGTGGGTGAAGCTCCCGGAGGTCACCGAGACCGCCGACGCCGGCGCCGCGCGGCCGACGGCGGCGCGGTAAGATCGATTGTGGCACGTGACACCTGACCCCGTGACACGTGGCTAAAGAACGCACCCTTCGACACGAATCACGCGGGATTCACTATGGCATCCGGAACCGTCGAATCATCCTCGCAGGGGTCCAACCCCGACCAACAGCAGCAACAGCAGGGCGTCCCTTCGCGCTCCAAGCTCGTGCAACGGCTGCTCGCCACCAGCGCGAACCTCCCGGCGTTCATCAACGACCTGCTGACCACGCAGGCCGTCGTCGTCGCGGGCACGGAGGCCGCCGGGTTCCTGCTCGAGAAGGCCGAGAGCGGGACGGGGCTTAAGCCCATCGCGCACATCCGCCCGGACCAGAGCGACAACGAGACGCGCCAAGCCGCCCTCCAGGCGTTCACCGACCTGATCCAGCCCTGCATCCAGCAGAACAAGGACGGCGCGATCGAGGTCGGGGGAGGCGCCGTCGGCGACACCGACCCGCAGTTCTGCCTCGTCACCCTGCTCCGCAACGACGGGGAAGTCGTCGCCGCCAGCGCCGTCATCACGCGCTGCCGCGACCAGGAGCGCGCCCAGCAGCGGTTGATGTCCATGCAGCTGGTCGCCGGTTACTTCGATTTGTTCACCCTCCGCCGCAGCGTCGACCAGAGCCGGTCGATTGCGCAGAGCCACCAGCACGTCCTCCAACTCGCCACGAGCGTCGCGACGGCCGACGGGTTCAACTCCGCGTCGGTGAACCTCTGCAACGAGCTGGCGACGCGCACCGGCGCGACCCGCGTCTCGCTCGGGTGGCTCAAGGGCACGCGCATTCGCGTGAAGGCGCTGTCGCACACCGAGCAGTTCGACAAGCGGCAGGAATTGATCGTGCAGATCGAGCGCGCGATGGAGGAGTGTTTCGATCAGGAGGAAATCGTCCACCACGACGGCGCCGTGGGTGAAGAGGGAGGCGGGGGGACGCAGAACGTCACGCGCGAAGCGCAGGCGCTGTCCCGCGCGCAGGGGGGGAACACGATCATCTCGCTGCCGCTTCGACGGCAGTCGGACATCGTCGGCGTCCTCACGCTCGAATTCGGCGTCGGCACGAAGCTTGGCGCGCAGGCGGCCACCGGGCTAGCCGTCGCCGCCGACCTGCTCGCGCCGCAGCTTTACGATCGCTATCAGAACGACCGGTGGCTCATCACCAAGACGGGGTTGAGCATCCGCGACACCGCCAAGCTCGCCATCGGCCCCAAGCACATGCTGGCCAAGACGGTCATCGCGCTGCTGCTGGGAATCACCCTGTTCCTGTTTCTCTACAGCCCGATGTACCGCGTGGCGGCGAAGTTCACGCTGCTGCCGGTCGAGAACCGGTTCATCACCGCGCCGTTCGAGGGGCAGATCGCCGAAGTGCTCTTTGACATCACCAACGAGACGATGGTCACCGAAGGCCAGCCGCTGGTGCGGCTGGAGACGAGCCAGTTGAAGCTTCAGCTCTCGCAAGCGCAGCTCCGCGCCGCCCAGGCGGCAGCCCGGCGGTCGGCGCTGCTCGACGAACGGTCCCAGGACGGTCGCACCCGCGTCTCCGAGGCCCGGCAGGCGGAACTGGAAATGCTCGAGGCGGAGGAGCAGGCCAAAGAGCTTCAGTGGAGGATCGAGAACGCCACCATTAAGGCGCCGTTCACCGGCCAAATCCTTCAGGGCGACCTGAAGAACAAGATCATGGCCCCGGTGAAGGAAGGCGAAACGCTGATCGAGATCGGCCGGCGTGACAAGCTCCGCGGGGAATTGAAGGTCGACGAGCGCGACATCCAGGACGTGAAGAAGGGCCAGTCAGGCATGCTCCGCACCAGCGCGCAGCCCGGCGACAAGTACGCCTTCACCGTCGAGAACGTCGTCCCCAAGGCCAACGCCGTCGAAGGGCAGAACAAGTTCGTCATCTACGCCACCCTCGAGGGCGCCAGCGACCAGTGGTATCCCGGCCAGGAAGGCGAAGCCCGAATCAACGTCCGCCCCGAACCGCTCATCTGGCAGTGGACGCATCGGTTGATCGAGTTTGTTCGATTGAAACTGTGGGTGTGAGGAAGAGTTGTTAGTTGTTAGTTGCCAGAGTAAAGGCAGCGCGCAATTTCTTCTTTCTGGCAACTAACAACTGGCAACTACCAGCTAACAAGTAACAACTAACAACTGGCAACTTTGCATGCTTCAACTCCGCCCCACCTTCTCCGAGTCCTGGTATCGCGTTAAAGACCTGCGCGCCAAGCTGCGTCCGTCGACGCAGGTTTCGCGTCAGTATTACCGCGGGGAGCGGTGGTACGTGGTGCGCGACCCGGCGGGAAACCAGTTCCACCGCTTGTCCGACGCCGCCTACCGGTTCGTCGGACTCCTCGATGGGTCGCGCACGGTGGGCGAGGCGTGGGAACTCGTGGGCGGGCAGCTTGCCGACGACGCGCCGACTCAGCCGGAAGTCATCCAGATCCTCAGCCAGCTTCATACCGCCAACCTCCTCGAAACCGACGTGTCAGCCGACGCGATGGTCCTGCTCCGCCGACACAAGCAGCAACAGAAGCGCAAATTCCAGGGCCGGCTGATGAGCGCCCTGTTCCCGCGCATTCCGATCTGGGATCCGGACGCGTTCCTGAAGCGCTGGATGCCGCTCATCGGCCCGATGATCGGCAAGGGCGGGGCGATCGTGTGGTGTCTGGTGGTGCTCCTCGCGTGTCTAGCGCTGGTGCCGCGCTGGGACGACGTCGCCGCCGCGGCAAGTAACGCGATCGCGCCGGGCAACTGGCTGTGGCTGTGGGCGGTGTTCGTGGGGATCAAGTTCATCCACGAGTGCGGGCACGCCTTCGCCTGCCGGCGCTTCGGGGGCGAAGTTCACGAGATGGGGATCATGTTCCTCGTCTTCATCCCCACGCCCTACGTCGACGCCTCGACCGCTTGGGCCTTCCCCAGCCGCTGGTCGCGCATGTTCGTCGGGGCGGCGGGCATGATCATCGAGCTGTTCGTTGCCGCCGTCATGGCGTTCGTGTGGATGTACACGAACCCCAACACGCTCACGAACCAACTGGCCTACAACACGATGCTGATCGCCAGCGTCAGCACGGTCATCTTCAACGCCAACCCGCTGCTGCGCTACGATGGGTATTACATGCTCAGCGACTTCCTGGAGATCCCCAACCTCCAGCGCAAGAGCACCGAATACATCACGGGACTGGTCAAGCGGCACGTGTTCCGCGTGAAGGCGACCCAGCCGCTCCCGCCCGCGTGGCAGCGCGTGCAGTTGTTCGTCTATGGGGTGCTCTCGACGATCTACCGCATCATGATCGGCATCGCGATCATCCTGCTCGTCGCGTTCACCATCCCCGTGCTGGGCATGCTCATGGCGATCGGGGGAATCGTCACCTGGCTGGTCACGCCGCTGGTGAAGCTGTTCAAGTACCTCGCGCTGGACCCCGAATTGCACCGCAAGCGCGGGCGGGCGGTGGGGTTCACCCTGGCGGCGGCGGCGCTGGTGTTCCTGGCGATTGGGGTGATTCCGTACTGGGAAAATATCCGCGCCACGGGCGTGCTCGAGCCCGAGCAGCAGGCCGTCGTCCACGCCGCCGTCCCCGGGTTCGTCGACGAGGTTCTCGTGTCCGACGGGCAGTGGGTGGAGAAGGGCGCGACGATCGTCGTGCTGTACGACCGCAAGCTCGAGTCGGAGCTTCGGCAAGCGCGCATCCGCCGCGACGGCGCGGTCGTCGCCATGACCCGCGCGATGGACGAAAGCCCGGCGCAGGTCAGCGCGGCCCGCATCGCGATCGAAGCCGAAGAGGACAAGGTCCGCGACCTCGAGCGGCAGCACACCGCGCTGACGATCAAAACGCCGATTGCCGGCCGGCTGGTCGCCCCCAGCATCGAGACCCTCCCCGGCCGCTACCTCCAGCGCGGCGAGGAGCTGGCCACCGTCATGACGCTCGACCGGCTGCTCGTGAAAGCCGCCCTCGAGCAGCGCGACGTCGAGCTGGCCGAGCGGGGCGCATACACGGAGATCCGGTTGGCAGGCAACGTCAGCGAAGATCTTGTGGGCCACGATGCGCGGGTCGTCCCCGGCGCGCAGTCGCAATTGCCCAGCCCCGTCCTCACCCACGCCGGCGGCGGGGAAATCGCCTCCGACCCCAGCGACCAGCAGGGCACCAAGCCCGTCACCCCGCAGTTCGAGCTGCGCGTGAAGCTCGACAACCCCAAAGGCGAGTTCTACCCCGGCCAGCGCGCGTACGTCCGCATGACCGTCGGCACTAAGCCTCTCCTGTACCAATGGACCCGCCGGTTCCTGCAACTGATCGATTCGAGCAATACGAATGAATGGCTGTGAGAAGAAGTTGCCAGTTGTCAGTTGCCAGTGACAAAGGCCGCTGCTCCTGACTTTTCTGGCAACTGACAACCAACAACTGGCAACTCTCTTCATGACCCAGCTTGCTTCCAGTGAACTTCACGCCGTTTTCGACGCTCGGCGCGTCAAGGCGCCTGAGCTGCGCGGGTTGGATTCGATGGTCAGCGGGGTCGTGGGGTGGGTGAAGAACCGCACGCCGGTGCTGGCCGAGCTGAAGGCGCAGGCCGAGCGGATCGAGGCGCTGGAGCCGGAGATTCAGGCGCTGTCGTCGTCGGCGTTTCGCCAGGAAGTCGCCGGTTGCCGGGCGCTGGCGCGGCTGAAGAAGCTCGAAGGGCCGGCGATGGACCGGGGCATGGCGATCGCGCGAGAAGGCGCTCTGCGCGCAACCGGCAAGCGCCCGTACCCCGTGCAGATCATGGGCGCGCTGGCCATGTGCCGCGGCGCGGTCGCGGAGATGGCCACGGGCGAGGGCAAGACGCTGACGGCGTCGCTGGCGGCGTCGATCTGGGCGTGGGCGGGCAAGCCCGTGCACGTGATCACGGTCAACGACTACCTCGTCGGGCGCGACGCGGAACTCATGGGCCCCGTGTATCGCGAGCTGGGGCTGAACGTCGGCTTCGTCACGCACGAGACCCCGCCGAACGAGCGTAACGACCATTACCGGCGCAACATCGTGTACATCACGAGCAAGGAGCTCGTCGCCGACTTCCTGCGCGACCAGATCGCCCTGGGCACGCTCCGCACGAGCACGCAGACCGCCGTGGGGCTGATGGCCGGCGGGCAGAACCGCGCGCAGCTCACCGTGCCGGGGCTGTTCCGCGTGATCGTCGATGAGGCCGACAGTCTGCTCATCGACGAAGCGGTCACGCCGCTGATCATCTCCAACAGCCCGCAGGACGAACCCAATGCCGACATCTACCGCAATGCCCACGCGCTGGCGCAACAGTTGGAACCGGGCGAGGATTTCACCATCGACTGGACGGTCCGCCACGTCGACCTCACGCGCCATGGACAGCAGCGCCTCGACGCGCTTTCCGAGCAGGTCGGCCACGCCGGCTTCTGGCGTGGCCAGCGCCGCCGCGAGGAGCTTGTCACGCAGGCGCTCTCCGCGTTGCACTGCTACATCCGCGACGAGCAGTACCTCGTCACCGAGGATGAGAAGGTTCAGATCATCGACGAGTTCACCGGCCGCGTGATGGCCGACCGGTCGTGGCGGCACGGGCTGCACCAGGCGATCGAGGTTAAGGAAGCCGTTCCCGTCACCGCCGACAAGGAAAATCTGGCGCGCCTGAGCTTCCAGCGGTTCTTCCGCCAGTACCCGAAGATGGCCGGCATGACCGGGACGGCGTGGGAGTCTGCGGGGGAGTTGTGGCAGATCTACCATCTGCCGGTCATCCGCATCCCGACAAACAAGCCGTGCATCCGCGAGCAACTGCCCACGCGGATGTTCGACACGATGGACCAGAAGTGGGATGCGGTGGTCAGCCGCGTCGCGGAGCTGAACGATCGCGGGGTGCCGGTGCTGGTCGGCACGCGCAGTGTGCTGGCGTCGCAGGAGGTCTCCAAGCGCCTCGCCGCGCAGGGGCGCGCCCACCGCGTGCTCAACGCGACGCAAACGGCGCAGGAAGCGACGATCGTCGCCGAGGCCGGGCAGGAAAAGAAGATCACCGTCGCCACCAACTTGGCCGGGCGAGGCACGGACATTATCCTGGGCCGCACCGTCGCCGACGCAGGGGGATTGCACGTCGTCTCAACCGAGCCGCACGGCAGCTTCCGGGTCGACCGCCAGCTCTACGGTCGCGCCGCCCGCCAAGGCGACCCCGGCGCCGCCCAGATGTTCACCTGCGCCGAGGACGATCTGTTCCTCCGCCACGCCAAGTCGCTGCACAAGACCTGGCGCTCGTTCGGCACTGACCGCCTCATCCGGTTCGCCCAGAACCGCGCCGAGCGCCTCGCGCGCTTCAACCGCAAGCAGGTGCTCAAGAGCGACGACTGGATGGACCAGGCGCTGCCGTTCTGATCACTGCCTTTTGAACCTGTTATACTCGCACCATGTTCGGCGACGGCCCCCTGACCCTCCGGGAGTTCGCGATGCGTGAGCCGCTTCCCCTGGCGAAGGTTCACGATGCGATCCTCGACTTCCTGCGCAACCGGGACGACGCCGTGTTGTTCGGCGCGCAGGCTGTGAACGCTTACGTCGACCAGCCGCGCATGACGCAGGACGTTGATATCCTGTCAACGCGCGCCAAAGCGTTCGCCGAGGAATTGCGGGCGCATGTCGCCGAGACGTTCACTATGGCCGCACGCGTCCGTGAAGTGGGCGGCGGACAGGGCTTCCGCATCTACCAGTTGCGCGAGCCGAAGAACCGCCATCTCGCCGACGTCCGGCAGATCGCGACGTTCCCCCCGACGCAACTTGTCGCCGAGGTCCATGTGCCGGTCCCCGAAGAGCTGATCGCTCAGAAGGTGATCAGTCTCAGCATGCGCTGGGCCCAACCCAAGGGCGACACAGACCGCCGCGATCTGAAGGTGCTTCTACTGAGCTATCCGCACCTCAAGAGCGCCGCGGGCCCCGTGCAGGAGCGGCTTACGGCCAGCCGGGCCGATGAAGCGGCGTTGGCACAGTGGCGTCAGCTCGTCGCGTCCCGAATTGACGCGGAAGACGCGGACGATGCGGGATACTGAGCATGTCGCTTCAGCATTCGGGTGCATGACCGTTTCGGCGGCTGAGCGAATCCACACGAATGAGAACCGATTCGTGCTCATTCGTGAGATTCATGGGCAAATCTGATTTTCGACGGGCATCCGCCGAGACAGTCGCATACCCTCAGAGCTTTTGAACTTTTACGGTGGCATGGGCGTCTCGCCCATGTTGTCTGATGAACAACGCATGGGCGAGACGCCCCATGCCACTAAAAATTCACACGCTCTCAGCATCCTCGATCGGGTTCCGAATGAATTGGAGACGCCCATGCCCCAAACCGCTCCCGCGGAACAAGTCCTGCGCGATGTCTTCGGCTTCGACACCTTTCGCCAGGGCCAGCAATCGGTTGTCAGCCGGTTGCTGGACGGCAAGTCGGTGCTGGCGATCTTCCCCACCGGCGCGGGCAAAAGTCTGTGTTATCAGCTCCCCGCCCTCCTGCTCGACGGGGTGACCGTCGTCATTTCGCCGCTGATCGCGCTGATGAAGGACCAGATCGACTTCCTCGTTTCCAGGGGCGTGGCCGCGGCGCGGCTCGATTCATCGCTGGATGCCGCCGGGGCGCGCGAGGTATATCAGAAGCTGCGCGACGGGACGCTCAAGCTCCTCTATGTCGCGCCCGAGCGGCTGGCGAACGAGCGGTTCCTCGCCACGCTGTCGCGGCTGACCATCCCGCTGCTGGCCGTTGACGAGGCGCATTGCATCAGCGAGTGGGGCCACAACTTTCGCCCCGATTATCTGAAGCTGGCGCCGCTGGCGAAGCGATTGAAGGTGGGACGGGTGCTTGCGCTGACGGCGACGGCGACGCCGCCGGTGGCGGTGCAGATCGCCGCCGCGTTCGATATCGCCGACGACGACGTCGTCCGCACGGACTTTTACCGACCGAACCTCGCGCTGATGATCACGCCCGCCGGCAGTGACGAGCGTAAGCGGCTGCTCGTGCACCACATCAACAAGCGCGAGCGCGGGCCGACCATCGTCTACGTGACGCTTCAGCGCACGGCCGAGGAGGTCGCGGCGCACCTGAACCGAAGCGGCATTGACGCCATCGCGTATCACGCGGGGATGGACGCCGAGGACCGCCACCGCGTGCAGGATGTGTTCATGAAATCTGACGAGCAGGTCGTCGTCGCGACGATCGCGTTCGGCATGGGCATCGACAAGTCGAATATCCGCGCCGTCTATCATTACAACGTCCCGAAGAGTTTGGAGAACTACGCGCAGGAGATCGGGCGCGCCGGGCGCGACGGGAAGCCCTCGACGTGTGAGATGCTGGCCTGCGCCGACGACCTGGTGACGCTGGAGAACTTCACCTTCGGGGACACGCCGACGCCCGAGGCTGTCGCGGGGATCCTGAACGACGTGCTCTCGCTCGGCGAGCTGTTCGACGTGTCGACGAGCGAGCTGTCGAATGGGCACGACACCCGGCCGCTCGTCGTCGAGACGCTGCTCACATACCTCCAGCTCGACGGCTACCTCGCGTCAACCGGGCCGTTCTACAGCGAGTTCAAGTTTCGGTCGAACCGGCCGCTGGAGGAGATTTTCGCAAAGTTTGACGCGAATCGCGCCGATTTCCTGCGTCGCGTGTTCAAACACGCGCGAACAGCCAAGACGTGGTCGAACCTCGACGTGCACGCGACGGCCATCGCGCTGGGCGAGCCGCGCGAGCGCGTCGTCGCGGCCATCAACTACCTCGAAGAGCAGGGCGAATTGATCCTTCAAGTCGCGGGCGTGCGGCATGGGTATCGGCTGCTCCGTGCGCCGGACGACATGACGGCGCTGACGGAGATCATGACGACGCGCTTCGCCGAGCGCGAGTCGCGCGACCTCGTCCGCTTGAACGAAGTGCTCGGTTTCGCGTCGCACGACGGGTGCAAGACGCAGCGACTCCTCGCGTACTTCGGGGAGCCCATGCCCAACGACTGCGGGCACTGCGGCTGGTGTCGCGGGCGCCGCCCCGGTCCCGTCCCGCCGACATCACATCCAACGCCGGGGGACGAAGAGCGCCGGCTCGTGGAAGAGCTTCGCGCGGAGCAGCACGCGGCGCTGGCGTCGCCGCGCCAACTCGCACGGTTTCTGTGCGGCATCCCCTCGCCCAGCGTCTCGCGCGCGAAGCTGACGAGGCACGACCACTACGGCGCCCTGGCCGGCGTCCCGTTCCGCGAGGTGCACCAGTTCATTCTGTCCGACGCATAACCGTCACAACTCGCTTCGGTCGGTCCCGCATGGCCTTTGCTGATGGGGGAAGGACGGCAGCCATGTCAACGGGGGTACGGACGCGCTCGCCGCATCATCCGCAAGCAGCAGCAGGTGGATTGGCCGCCGCGCTGTAAACGGTGTTTATTGCTCATTTCATCGGAAAACATCGGGAAAAACCGGGCCACCTGGACGTTTACAGTTGACCCGTTTTCGGGCATGGTCGATAATCACTCCGTGGCAAAGTTTCGCATCGACAGCATCGGCAAACTCGCGCGGCAGATGGAATTCATGCCGCAGGGCATCCGCGCTGCGCAAGTCGCTGCCGCGGAGGGGCTCCTTCACGAGATCGATCCCGCCAGGGCATATCCGCCCGACTTCGTCGTTTTCCGTATCACCGGCTACCACCCGAAGGACGTCGCCAGGGAACTGCTCACCGGGCTGGCGCTGCAACACGACCTCGGGTTGCTCGTCGAGCGCGTCAGCGATTCGCTGGACGTGCAGACCACGTCGCTGGCCGAACCGATCCTGACCATCGAGGACGTGACCGAAAAATTCGGCGTCACCAGCAAAACGGTTCAGCGCTGGCGTCGCAGGGGGTTGCCCGCGCGGCGGTTTTTGTTCCCCGACGGGAAGCGCCGGGTCGGGTTCCTCCTGTCCAGCGTCGAGCGGTTCTTCGCCGCCCACCGCGACCAAGTCGAGCGCAGCGCGAACTTCTCGCAGGTGGACGAGAAGGAGCACGAGGAAATCCTGCGCCGCGCCAGGCGGCTGGCGGTGTGCTGCCACTGCTGCATGCACGAGATCACGCGGCGCATCGGCCGGCGGATGAACCGCTCCCCGCTGACGGTCCTGCACACGATCAAGAAGCACGACGCCGAGCATCCGCACGACGCGATTTTCGCCAGCGCCGCGGCGCCCGTGGCGGAGGAGGAGCGCGGGCGGATCGTCCGCGCGTTCCGGCGCGGCGTGCCTGTCCGGAGCCTCGCGCGCCGCGCCTGCCGGCCGCGCTCGGCGATCTACCGCGTGGTCGTCGAGGAGCGCGTCGCGAAGCTCAACAAGCGCAAGGCCAAATTCATCGACGACCCGCTCTATCACGAGCCCAACGCCGCCGGCATGATCGACGCCATCGCGTCGGCCCACGAGTTGTCGGCGCCGGCGCGGGCGGAGGAAAACCGCGTCCCGCGCGACCTTCCGCCTTACCTGGCCGAGCTGTACCGCACCCCGCTGCTCACCCCAACCCGCGAGCGGGCGCTGTTCCTGAAGTTCAACTTCCACAAGATGCAGTTCGCCCACGCCCGGCGAAAGCTCGACCCGCAGTTCGCCCGCCTGCGCGACCTGAACGTGATGGAGCGCCACTGGCGCCGGGCCGTGGCGACGAAGAACGACATCGTTCGCGCCAACCTCCGTCTCGTCGTCAGCATCGGTCGCAAGCACCTGCGGCCGGGGCTGTCGCTTATGGAGCTGATCAGCGACGGCAACATCACGCTCATGCGGGCCGTCGAGGGGTTCGACACCCACCGCGGGAACCGGTTCAGCACGTACGCGACGCTGGCGCTGATGAAGGGGTTCGCCCGCAGCGTTCCGCAGATGCTCGCCGGCCGGGCGGGGGGGTTCGCGGAAGATTCGCTGTCGCGCATCCCGGACCTGCGCACGGCCGTGGCGACGGACCGGTTCATCGCCCGCGAAGACGTGGGGCAGATGCTGTCCCGCCTGGAAGACCGGGAGCGCGACGTGCTGCTCTCGCACTACGGATTGGATGAGTCGGAGCCTGCAACCTACGAACAGGTCGGGCGCCGCCTGGGCATCTCCAAGGAACGCGTCCGGCAGATCGAGCAGACCGCGCTGGCAAAGCTTCGCGCGGGGTCGGATTCAGTCGTCCAGCGATCCACGTCTCATCCCACGCGCGATCATTTATATAAATGAAGCGCTGGAGCGCGCGATGCGATGTGTGTACCTCGCGCGGCGCTACGCGATCTTCACCGTCTTGCGCGTCTCGATCGCCTCATAAATCGCCTCGATCACCTTCAGATCCTTCAATCCTTCCTCACCCGGCGTCAGCGGCTCCTTGTCCTGCATGACGCATTGGGACATGTGGTCGAACTCGGCGGCGAAGTGGTTCACCTGCTGAACCTCGACCGGCTCGCCCTTGCCCTTGATGACCTTGCGCAGCGAGAGGTGGCTGTAGCTGAGGAACGGTTCGGATTCGATGTAGCCGTCGGGGCCGGTGACGCGGAACCGGTTGCCGCCGTGCGAGTAGCTCGTCGAGCAGTTGGCGAGCACCCCGCCGGGGAACTTCATCTGCCACGTGATCGCGTCCTCGACTTCCGTGAAACGCGGATCGTTCGGCGGAGTGTGGCTCATCGCGTTGACCTCGATCGGCTCTTCGCCCGCGAGATAGCGCGTCGCGTTGAGCGCGTAGATCCCGATGTCGAGCATCGCGCCTCCGCCCGCGAGCTTTTTGTTCAGCCGCCAGGGCAGGTTTGGGGGCGACGCGGGCAGGTTGAACCCCGCGTCGGCCTGGATGAAGCGCGGCGTGCCCATCACCTCGTCGCGCACCATCTGGATGGCGGCGTTGGTGACCGGCTCGTAGCGCAGCCGGTACGCGATCATCAGCTTCTTGTTGGCCTCGTTGCACGCCTCGATCATCTGCCGGCATTCGGCGACGGTGTTGGCCATGGGCTTTTCGCAGAGGATGTGCTTCCCGGCCTGGGCGCCGCGGACGGTGTACTCGGCATGCATCCCGTTGGGCAGGGCGATGTAGATGACGTCGACGTCGGGGTTGTCGCGAAGCGTGTCGTAGTTCTCGTAGTTGTAGACGCCCGTGGCTGGGTCGATGTCGTACTCGCTCGCGAGCTTCTTCGCTTTTGCGGGGTCGCCGCTGACGAGTGCGACGGCCCTCGAATGTTTCGTTCTCTTCAGCGCGGGAAGGATCTCCCGGATCACCAGATTGCCCAGGCCGACGAGGGCGTAGCCGATCTTCCTGCCCTCGGTCGGCGCGGGCTGTGCCGAGGCGACCTGGGCAAGTGAATTCCCCGCGACCATGCCGGCGGCGGCGCCGTGCATGAACCGGCGGCGGGTGATATTGGCAAACTTCGATTGCTGTGACATCGCAAATCTCCTCGTGTTGTTAGTGGTGGAGAAGGTAAGCACAAGTCGTACGGATCGCCACACCCCCAACGCGCGAGGAAGAAACTCCCCCGCAAGCGGCGGCGCTTCACATGGGAGCAAGGTTTTTTGGGGGGTTCTTTGACTTGTCATCCCCGCTCATTTCGTCTAACTGGACCGTTCACTTTTTCAAGGAGATGCCAATGTCCACCGAAGCCAAGACCATCGGGAAAGACAAGATCGTCAGCATCGACTACACGCTCACGAACGCCACCGGCGAGGTGATCGACAGCTCGCAGGGCCGCGATCCGTTGACGTACCTGCACGGTCACGGGGGGCTTATTCCGGGCATGGAGCAGGGGCTGGAAGGCAAGTCGGCGGGCGAGGCGGTCAAGCTCGTGCTGCCGCCGGAGCAGGGGTACGGGCAGAAGGATCCGAACATGGTTCAGCCCGTCCCGCGCGCGAACTTCGCGGGCGTGCCGAACATCGAAAAGGGGATGCAGTTCCAGGCGCGTTCGCCGGATGGGTCAGGCGCACGCGTCGTGACGGTTTTGGACGTCTCGCCGGAGACGGTCACGGTCGACGCCAACCACCCGCTGGCGGGCGAGACGCTGCACTTCGACGTCAACGTCAAGGACGTGCGCGAAGCGTCCCCGGAAGAGCTTCAGCACGGTCACGCGCATGGACCGGGCGGGCATCAGCATTGATTGGGGGGGAAGGGGCGAGGGGGAAGGGGCGAGGAGTGAGGGGTGATGGCCTCCTTGTGCGCCTCTTGCGGCGCCGGGCGCGGCGCAGCAGCTGTGATACCATGGGGGGATGACCTCTTCGCTCCCGGCCTTCGCTCACGTGTTCTGGGTCACCGCCGCGGCGCTGGGGGGGGTGGCGGCGGGGCTGTCGATCGTGCCGCGGCTCGGGCACGGTGGCCGGGCGGTATCTGACGCGCTGGCGCGCGCCCCGTTGCTCGATGTGATCGTGTCGAGTTTCACCTGGCTGCCTTGGGCTGTCGGCGCGAGCATTGCCGCCTGGCCCGGGGTTGCCGGGGCGCTTGCGGGGCAGTGCGTGGCGCTGGGCAGTTGGGTGATCGGTCATGAGCTGGTCTATCGCCAGGCCGCGCGCGGGCCGCGCATCGTGAAGTTCATCAATCGGACGGCAGGGCGGTGGCGAAACCATCTGGCGCTGTGGGTGACGCTGATCGCGCTGCCGGGGTTTTTGTTCATCCGATTCATCCAGCTTGCGTGCTACTGGGCGCTGCCGATGCTGCTGGGCTTCCCCAAGTACAAGCACGCGGAGTGGGTGAATTGCAGCCGCCAGAAGTTTGAGGGGCTTGTGGGGCATGATCTGGTCTGGTGCCTCTACTGCGACTGGATGACCGGGGTGTATTCGCTGGGGGCGGAGATGCTGCGGAATGTCGAATCGTTCTGGTGCCCGATCCGCTTCCACGACGGAAAAAAGTGCGAGAATTGCCGCATCGACTTCCCCGACATCAAACACGGCTGGGTGCCGGCCGACGCGACGATGCACGATGTCGAGCAGGTGATGATCGAGAAATACGGGGGCGGGGAACGGGCGTGGTTCGGTCACCCGGTACGGGTGACGGTGAAGGGCAAGGAAGTCGAGCCGCAGCGGAATCCCCGGGACTCCGCTGCGCTGCGCCCCGGGGCGTAGCGCACGGAGCTTTTGCGACCGTAGCAGACCCGGGGATCATCAGTGCACCGGGGATTTTTCACGCCGCGAGATCGAATCCGTACAATCTCCCGCTGGAAATGGTCGAATCGATTTACCTGTCCCTCGTCATCCCCTGGCGTTCGAGGCGGGGTTCCCCGCGGCGCGGGGGCAGGCGGCTACACGGTCCGTGAGGAGCGGGTGAAACATTCACCCCGCTTCGCCGGCACCGCAAAAATGGGTTCCGCAACCGCGCGTTCGTCGGGCTGATGAATTTGCTCGGCGTGCGGTGGATGAAGAAACGGTATCTCCGCTACGATGCGGGGGAAGTGCCAAGAGAAGACAGAAGCCAGGAGCCAGAAGCCAGAAGCCAGAAGCCAGAAGCCAGAAGCCAGAAGCCAGTAGAACGGCAAAGGCTTTCGCGTTTTGTCTGGCTACTGGCCACTGGCTACTTTCTTCCCCCTCCTGACTTCTTCTGAGGAACTATGCACCTACACGGTCACGACATCGGCATCTGCTCCTGGTCCCTCCAGCCCCGCGACATGGCGGACCTCGTTCAACAGGTGAAACAGCTCGGACTTGAGCACGTCCAACTGGCGCTGGGCGGGCTGATCCAGCTCGACGACAAGCGCAAGCATCAGGAGCTGGGCGCGCTGCGCAGCGCGGGCATCAAGCTGACGGGCGGCATGATGGGGTTCTCCGACGAGGACTACTCCACGATCGCCCGCATCCGCCAGACCGGGGGATTCATCGCCGACGAGACCTGGCCGGTCCGCAAGGCGCTGATGAAGCAGGCGGGCAACCTCATGGCCGAGCTGGGGATGAACCTCCTCACCTCGCACATCGGGTTCGTCCCGCCCAGCAGTGAGCCGAAGTACAACACGATGGTCGACCGCGTCTGCGAGATCGCCGAGCCGCTCCGGGCGCAGGGCATCACCCTGCTGATGGAAACGGGGCAGGAGACGGCGCCGGAGCTGCTCCAGTTTCTCAACGACCTGCGCTGCCAGAATGTCAAGGTGAACTTCGACCCGGCCAACATGATCCTCTACGGCGCCGGCGACCCGATCGACGCGATCGAAACCCTCGGCCGGCACATCGCGCACGTGCATGTGAAAGACGCAAAACTTTCCACCCGTCCGGGCGAGGAATGGGGCGAAGAAGTCCCCTTCGGCGCCGGGGAAGTCCCGCCCAAGCTGTTTTTGCTGGCGCTGAAGCGCGCCGGATATACCGGCGCCCTCGCCATCGAGCGCGAGGCGGGGACGCAGCGCCTTGCGGACGTGAAGACGGCGATCGACGCGCTCCGCAAAGCGGCGGCGTCGGCCTGACGCTAAATCATCAAATGAACGCCCGCCGCCCGGAGTCCTTCGCGGGAGACGTAAAACAGCGCGATCAGCGCCACGCCCAGCCCGAAATACCACGCGCCCATCGTCCACTTCGCGCGGCGGGAAATGTCGTAGTACGGGTTGGCCTCGCGGCTGCGCCGCTGCCGCAGCGTCGCCACGATGCGCGGCCAGGCGAAGAACAGAAGCAGCATCAGCAGAATGCTCGGTCGCCCTGTCGCGCGCCACTGGGCGAAGATCATCCACACCAGCCCGAGCAGCCCCGGCATCCAGATCCACGGGCTGACGGCGGCCGTGATGCGCCCTCCGTCCAGCGGGGGGACGGGCAGCAGGTTGAACAGGTTCAGCAGATACCCGAACCACGCGAGCAGCAGCAATAGCTCGATCCCGGTCAGCAGGTACGCCACGTGACACGCAATCGCCCCGACCGTCCCCAGCACCGGCCCCCCGATGCCCACGACCGCCTCCTCCCACGCGTTGCGCGGCTGCTGCCGGAGGTTGATCAGCGCGCCCATGAACGGGATGAAGATCGGGGGGCTGGCGCTGAGCCCGAAGTGGCGCATGGCGAATGAGTGGCCCAGCTCGTGAACGAGGATCAGCAGAACGAAACCGGTCGCGAACAGCAGCCCGTATGTCAGGCCGCGCGCTTGTCCGAACAGCATCGCGTACAGCACGATGCTGATCAGCATCGACCCCCCGGTCTTGAAAATGGCGGCGCCCCACGTGTCGTTCCGCGGCGCCGGGGGGGGCGTTTCGCGGTCAACCGGCGCCGCGCCCGCGCCGCCTTGGAGCATCTGAATGCGCCGGCGGAGCAACTGCGTCTGCTGCGCGTCAGGGGGGAGCAGATCCAGCGCCTGCCGCCAGAGCGTCGCGGCGGCGGAGGGATTGGTTTGCTCCAGCGGAAGCGCCTGATCGGAGAGTTGCTTCAACTGGTCGGCGTAAACGAGCGCCCCGCACCGGTTGCAGGCGAGCTGCCCGTAGGCAAGAAAGTTCCCGCATCGCGGGCAGGCGTACATGGCGGTAGTGGTCACGTGGAATGATAGGGGGGTGGCAAGCCCGAATGTCCAAACCAGAATCGCCAATAAACAGGAGTGACGGTTTCCAATCCCGTTCCCTCCCAAGCTATAATCGCTCCATCGTTCCCCCTTCCTTGGTCACGGACGCCATGCCCCTTTCCCTGATCTCCAAGTTGCGCGACGTGCCCTTCGCCGTCGTCGATGTCGAAACCACCGGCGCCAGCGCCGAGTGGGGCGATCGCGTCATCGAGATCGGCGTCGTGCGCATTGAAGGAGGGCAAACCGTCGCCGAGTACCAGCAACTGATCGACCCCCAGCGTCACATCAGCCGGGGCATCACCGCCCTCACCGGCATTTCCCCGGAGATGTGCACCGGACAGCCGATGTTCGAGGACATCCTTCCGCGCATGATCGAGCTGATGAGCGGCGCGGTCGTCGTCGGCCACAACGTGCGCTTCGACCTTTCATTCCTGCGCAAGGAGTTCCGCAGGTGCGGGCGCGAGCTGCACGAGACGTTCGGCCCGACGCAGGTGATGGACACCGTCCGCATCGCCCGCCGCCGCTTCGGGCGCGGCGGGAACGGGTTGCAGACCCTCGCCCCGCGACTAGGCATTCAACCCACCGGCGCCCACCGCGCCCTCGCCGACGCCCAGACCACCGCCGCCGTCTTCGAGCGCCTCATGCACCCCGTCGGGGGATGGGAGCTGTGCCTCTGCGACGCCATCGCCCAGCAGGGCGGCCCGATGAGCCTCACCCCGCTGTCATCGCGCGAGAGTTTGCTCCCGCTGGAGCTTGAAGAGGCTTTGGAAGGCCGCAAGCCGGTGATGATGGATTACCTCGATGGCCGCGATCAGCGCACCCAGCGCGTGATCGAGCCGATCCAGATCAAGCGCTTCAAGGGCGAATTGACGCTCGTCGCCCACTGCCACCTCCGCAACGACCGGCGCACATTCAAGCTGGAGCGGATCGTGCAACTGACGCGGATCGACCCGACCACCCCCATCCCGCCCGCCGCGCTGCAATGCCCCGACGGCGACCCGGACCTCGCCCCCGCCGAAGCCGGCCAGTGAGCAAAAAAAAGATGCCTCATTGCTAGGGCATCGGATGCTCCGTGGCGGTCATGGGATTTCGTCGTGCGCGATTGTGGTCAGAAGCGCGCACGATCGGGGGTGGAATGGGGCGCACGGGGTGCGCCCGCTGGTTGACCCGCCGAGGGAGCGGGGGCGATGAGACGGATGCACGACATGCGCGAAGACGGCACATTTCCGCCCGCGCTCCGCAGGCTTTCGTCGCGCGGGGGGCAGCCTGCGCAGGTGTCGGGAACTGGGCGCCGGCTCGTAGCCGTCGGCGGGAGCCGCGGTGTATTTCTTTCGGAAACGCGAATCAACGAAACGAAGCCAATCGAACCCAACGGAAATCGCGCGGAAACCCACGCCGCTGCGCAGAACGGAGGCTTGGCGCCGCTGGCGTGATTCGCCGGTGACGGAACGAAGCTAACGCGATCGCGGGAGTGACGAATCCGTCGCGTTGCTTCGTGTGGGCCGAATGTGCCGGCGGAGGAGGGTGGAGGAGTTGGGGGATGTCAGTTTTCAAGTGCCGGATAAGAATGGAGTTACGAATCAGCTGCGGAGCGATGGGCCAGACGTCCGATAACTTGTCTGGAATGGCTCCTGTCGCGGCGGCGATCCGCTTTGACGGGGGTGGGGTCCAAACCCTAGACTCTGGGTTCGCGAATCAAGCGTCGTGGCGCGTCCGCCTCACGGCACAGACCCATCGGGCGGCAGGGATGTCGGTTGACCGGACGGTAGAACCGTCACACGGCGAGGCTATGTCGAAGTGATCATTGATTGCCACACACACATCTGGCAGTCGCCCGACCAGCTCGGGCAACTGGAACTCGGCGAGACGCCGCGCACGCAGCGCGCGGGCAACCGCCCGCGGATGAACCCGTCGGGGCGGACGGTGTGGCGGCCGATCCCGTCGGGCGATCCGGATTATCACTGGTCGCAGAGCGGCGCGGTCGACAAGTCGATCGTCCTCGGTTTTAAAAGCCGGTACCTGCACGCCGAAATTCCCAACCGCTATGTCGCCGACTACGTCGCCCGCTACCCGGCGAAGCTGATCGGCTTCGCCGGCATCGACC